>JAGVLN010000021.1 GCA_020049805.1 Rickettsiales bacterium | reverse complement strand
TATTAATTAATCCTAAAAATACATAAAAAACTATCAACGTTATTCATGCTGTGACTTTACTTAATATTATATTTGTAGACATGATAAAAATATTTATACGCCAAGCAATGAGGATATGAGAGTAAATTTTATTGATATAGTTTAATAAAGGTTTAGATAAGAATCAAATAGCAAATACTTATTTAATTTTATTTATCATGACTAGATCAATTTCAGCAAGAGCAATGTACAATGCATGGAATTTAGCAGGAAGGAAATTTCCGAGTATTGTCAAAGTATTTAATGAGAAAGGAACTCTTGCTTACAATTCATCTATTGATGATTTATAGGTAAATCGTGTGTGGTCACCATGACTATAACCACCCTAACTGTGTAGTCTTTACTCATGTAATAAAAAATATAAGAAAATTTTTGCAAGAATAATCTTATTTTATATTTTTTCATGGGGCATTGGTGGGACACTAACCGGTAAATTTCTACAAAAAACCGCAATAACTCCCAAAACACAAATCTCTTGAAACTATAGTAATTCCTTGTTATTATCTATTATACTTAATTGTGAATTATCAATTAGATTAGAATGGCATTCAAAAGGTCGGCGGTTCGATTCCGCCTGGCTCCACCAGTTTTAAGATGCGGAGTACTAACCCTTTCATTTTTGTTGGTTAATATACTTAGTTAAAGACATAACTGTATCTTCAGGAAACCAACTTTTATCAGGTTTTTGCAATATTTGGTATTGTCTACCACCACCTAGTCTCTCTACTACTTTGCCATTCGGTAAGGTAAACTCAATTCTACCTGATTTTCCTACTACCAGATTAACGCCTGCTGGTAGTTCCACAGAAACTATTTTTGATGGTATATTTGGTAAGCCATATTTATCTGCAATTTGTGCTATAGTGAGCCCACCGGCTATATCTATTTCTAAATCTGAGCGTCTTATTATAAAAGCTCCATCAGCTCTAGATAGCAAACCATTTTTTGAAGGCTTATCAGCAAACAACCTCACGAACTCTTCTTTAATTGGCGCGTTGGTTACATATATATGAGTATATTTTTTGTAACCATATGGGGGTTGCGTAAAAGGTTTGCCATACTTATCTCCTATAGCCAAATCTACATTAATTTTTTCGGTGGGGACTTTCTCTTTAAATTTACCACCTACTATATGTCTATGACCAAATAGCTCTCCATATTTAACTGTGTCATGAACTACCTTTCCAAAACCAACAAATTTCAAACCAATATCAGCTAGCTTTCTCTCTCCATAAGTAGTATGTTCTTCGATTTTTTGAGCCACATACGCAATAGCCCTGTCATACTCAGCACCTCTTTGTTCTACCTGATTAATAAGCGCAAACTCATCTTCATCATAAGAATCAACAGTTAGAACCATATAAGTGGTTTTAGCTGTTATGGCTACAGCGCTCCCTACAACTTCTAAACCACTGTTGACTGCATCTCTTATGCTCTGAGAATATTCCTTTCTGTATTCAGGTTTTCTTGGATCTTCATAAAACCTTAAATCATTTTGAGCATCTAAATAATAAGCAAATCTAAATAATCCTTCTAAGACAGTTTCTACTGCCCGATCAATGGAATCAGCAACATTATCTGCAATATAACCAAACCATCCATGTTTATTTAACTGGCTCCAAGTTCCTTCTGGAATCAAAGTTTGGCCATTACTTTTCCAAGGGTTCCACGGAACCAAGCACTGATCTTTGCTTTTTGAAGGTTTTGCTAATTGTTTAATTGCAGCAAAGAATTTTTCAGCTTCATCTGGTTCATCTTCTGACCAACGAGTAACATGTAAAAGCGCTTGCTCTATTTGTGTATCACTAAGTTTAGAATCTGGATCTGATTTTTTAACTAATCTTATAATAGGTTCTAGCTTATTCTTTAAAGCTGGATTATCACTATTTTCCTCTATAAATATTGCTGATTGATGGTCAACGTTTTCTGCAAATACTCCCATTACTTGGCTAACCATTTCTGTTATTGCTTCAACTCCAGTTTTAACAAATCCCGCTGCTCCTTCTACTACTTCTGATAATGAATTTGGCATTTGACCAAAGTCATGATTAATTGGAACATAACCTTTGATAGTTTTAATTTCTGATTTCTTAACCTTTGTGTTAGCTTGAGTTACATCCCTATTAACTTGCTCTAATTGTTCAGGATTATCTCTAACTAAAATATCACCTTTACCTATAGTTGCCCTACTGTCCCATTCAGATTGTTTAAAACCAAATGTAGGTCTCAATGTGAATGCTTTTTGATCTTCTTGGCCATTTTTTTCAGATGATTTTGCCAAAATACTTACTGCCAGGCCTAATGTATTTCCATCATCATAATTATGAATATGCTGAACAAATAATTTTCCAACTTCTAATGTTAAATGTCCATGATCGGTATATTCTCCTGTTTCCATATCTATCTGAGCAGAAGCAATCATAGCGCCATTTAATTGTAAAGCATGTGCTACAACAATATGCGCAAAATCTCGACCAAAGAGCCTGCTTAATTCAGCTACAGCATGTCTTTGACCATTTTGTACATTTAATGAAAAACTATTAAATGCACTACTTGTTCCTAATTGTTGAGGATTTAAACCAAATGAAGTCTGTAATGCTTTATTATCAATAATATCTTGTACTGACTCTAAAATTAAACTATCAAAATTTGCTACTAAAGAACCAGCATCTATAGTAATACCAGACATAGAAGCTGCACCTCTTACATCTAGAGTTAATCTAGTTGTAGCATATATATGAACATTAAAATTATATACTGCATCATTATTTGAGTTACCAAATGCGACTCCCAGGTTTGGTGAGATATCAGCAACAATTGGAATATCTAATGATACTCCTACAAAATTTGATGAAGAATGAACTGTAGATTGGCCAGCTTTTGCATCTAAATATCTAGTTTGTATATAACCCTTGAAAATTTTATATTGAGTCGCTACTAAATGTAATTCTTCACTTTCACTGCTAAAATCTTGGCTAACATCTATCATTGTTGGAACAATTTGAGTAACTTTATGCGTAGCCTCGGAATATTGTGCTGTTACATAAAACCACGTACCTTTGCTAATACCATGATTAAATCTAGGTGATAATAAAACTAATATATTATGATATAACTCCCATGCCATAAAAGCTTTATTAATAAAAGTTTCAGCTCGTAACTCATCTGGTTTAGCAACATCTCGAGAAAGTTCTGCTACCTTGCCAATATTACTCCTAATACCAAGCTTAATGCCAGATTCAAGTTGAAAATGCTGCTGACTAACAGATTGCTCATTAGTGAGTACTCCATGATAAATAATCTTAGCATTTAATGACATTTGTTCGGCATGGAATATAACACCTGCATCCTTGTAACGTTCAGCAGTTAATTGAACAAAATCTCCAGTAATAGCAGTAAGTGCTTCATGTGTTATTTGAGTATACGTTGAGCTTGTATGCTCTACTATAGCATATAATTTAACAGCATATTCACCTTGGCCATTTGAAAATCCTATGCCAGTACCATATTTATTTGTCCAAATAAATTGCTGCCCTATATCTGGCACAGCCCCAAGTTCAATTGAAGTTGCATTTATTATGACCTTTGTATTATTTGCTTCATTATCTGCTATTATCTGGCTTGAAAGCTGCACCCAACTGCCATTTACTTGACCAATAAACTGATCTTCAACTTGGAAAATTGTTGGAACATTAGTTATTTCTGTGTTGCTATAACCAGCTTCAGTTACTTGATAGAAAGTTAATTGACCATGACCAAATTTAAAAGCAAAATTACCTTTTGCTGTATGTACTTCTATAGCTCTTATCATTTGAGCTGGTAATAGTGAGATAGTAGCTTGGTGTTCAGGAGTACCAGCCTCTAATTTAACTGCATAAGCTTTAATTTCTGTTCCAACCCAATTTTGATCACCATATGTCCAACCTAGCAAGCTACCAACCGCTCTAATACTACTACCTACTGGATCAGACCAAAATGATTTATGGCTATTTGCACTGCCTCCAAACCAAGAAGTACCTAACCATCCCTTCTCTTTAGTAACAATAGTAAGGCTCTCATACTCAGATGGATTAAGCACATCTAGCCCTCCTTCTTTACTAAATGCTACAACATCCTTACCGCTATTTACTAAAACTCCGCTAAATAATGCATTACCAGTTGCATTTACTTGAATATCATCCTTACTAGCACTAAGCTCAGACCTCAGTAATCTTAAAGATTGATAATTATAATAATAGCGTTTACCCCACTGTGTAAGTGCATTATATAATTCAGCTGGAATAATATGAACTTCATCACCTGCAGTAATGAAAATCCTTTCTCCTCCTACCTTAGCACCAACTATATCAACATCATCGCCAGCTGAAAATACTACATTTCCTCCAGCAGTTGCCTTAGCTTTATTTACTACTTTACTTTGAACAGCAGAATATTTATGACCAGCGTAACGTTCTACTACTACTAACGTTTGTAAAATTAGCTTTCTAATACTGTCTAAAGTTAAGTCATTACCTGCTTCTAATTCTCCTAAGATGGCAATATTAAGTGCTGCAATTGATAAATCTTTTACCGACTTAATTGAACCAGCACTGATAAAATTACCTTGTATTGCTAAATCAACTCTTCCGCCTTCAATTGCTCCTAAAACTATCGCATGACCAGCAATATTAAGTCTTATTTCTTCACCTGCCTTCATTTTACCTAACGCACCTATCAAGGCATTACCATGAATATTTAAATTCATCGCTTTTTCAGTTAATAATGAAGAACCTGAGTCTCTAATGAAAGCAGAGAGCGTTTCATCATTAAAGAAAATTTTGTAGTTTAAACACATGGATGAGAAACCATAACAATTCGCAGTCTTAATTGGACAGGCCATAGGATTATTGGCACTTTTTACTTGTAATGGATTAGGCTCCTCCCCATAAGCTATGCCAAAAATTTTTCTGGCTTTATCACATTCTTGCGCAAGAATCTGGAATAATTTGTTATTATCAAGGCCTCGAAGTGAACCTAAAACTTTAAATACACTATCTTTGAATAGTTGATCAAACGTCCAAACATCCGCAAGTAATCGAACTTGGTCTTTAGAATCATGTTGTACTAATGCAAGGCTATCTTGCACTTGCCAATAATTATAAGCCGAAATTATCAGTGGCCCGCTACTATCTTTATTTTCAACTACGTAGCCAAATTGATTAAATAAGAATAACTTATCAAAGGCAAAATCTGTTGGAAAAAAGCTAACCGATCTTAATGAATCTTGTACTGTAACGACGAATATACCATTTTGGTTTAGTGTAACTTGAATATTACTTAACACCTTTAATCTATCATTTTGTGCGCCATACAAAGTAAGAGCATTAGAAGATTCTTGGCCTATAACTGCCATATCATTGCTATATGCTAACTGTGGCACTTCAGTACCGGCAGTAGAAATCGTAATACTATTTAAATTGCCTTCAAACCCGCCAGCTGCATGCATAATTGGGTTGTATGTCATATATACAGCTTGGTGACTCTCTGCATCTATATAATAACCAAACTGACTTTTTAAGTAATTTCTTATAAGTGTTTTCATAAGTTCAAAACGCTCTTCCCAAGCTGAACCTGTGCATTGAATCTTTTTATTTAAACTTAAAGAAATGGATAGCACTTCACTTTGCAAAAATTTAATTTGCTGAGATGTATAGATTTTACTATATTCTTGAATTACTCTCAGTACATTAAACACTATGTCGCTTTCACTACTAAAAATAGAAGGAATAGGAGTATGATCTGGTTTAAACTGTTCTAAATATAATGTACAACTCCAATCCCATTTGTTTCTACGACATCTATCACTTTTAGGGTCCCCACTTTGATGATAGTCTTTTTCATTACCTCTGCTATATTTAAAATGTGCCTCCTGAGCGTAAATAGCATTACCAAGCTTACCTATTTCCATAACCCCTAGATTGGTAAATATAGTTATCCTTCCATCTGGATTATCAGGTGCACTAACATTAAATCCTCCGATTTGTATAAGGCCACCAATAGTATTAGAAAAATAAGTTTGTAACCTAAATTCAGCCATACCATTTTTAGCATCCATGTAACGATTATTTACAAATGATCTAGCTTGAACTAATAAAGTGCCATTGGTAGAAATAACCTTATCATTTACCACTCCTTCAATAGTGACAATAATAATTCCTTCCTTAGCTAAAACCACTATCGGATTAATAAATTCATATGCTTGTAATATTTGCAATAAACCTTGTACTTCTATCTTTGCTTGAGGATCAACAGTTATTCTGGAACCATGTAAAGATAAAACTGCACTGCCATTGGTATATATCTCCCCAAGTAATTCTAAACCTGTTGTCACTTCTATTTGGACAGTAACACCTGTAATTTTACCTTTTAATATAAGCCTTTCAACATGAGCTTCTAAACCTGAAGCTGCTACTTCTCCAGTTACCGTTACTACCCCCCCATTAACGTCTAAGTCAGTAGTTTGTATTGGTCCATTTATGGAAAGGTCAGTTGTCGTATTAAATGCTAAAGCACCAGAAGTAAGATTAGCATTATGTACAATTTTTTCAGCTTGAACAGTTACAGATAAGGAATCTATATCACCATTTGTTATAACTGATTTGCCACTAACATTTAAATATCTAACTTTTACATCTTGTAAATACACTAATCCTGTCGGAGATTGTACTGTAATCGCCTCAAAATTAGTAAAATTTACCTTCTGAAAAAATACTGCATAAGGACTTATAAAAGTGATATTGATTGGTCTTTCTGTATAAAACTCTCCATCAACTAAAATAAATTTATTATCAGATACAAAAATTATTTCATGTACATCTTCATCGCCATAAAAAAACCTAACTAAAGATTGTTTTGCTTCAGTTAGGTTTACAGTTTGCTTATTACCACCAACAGGTGGATCAGGATAGAAATCTCCTTGTACAGGCCTAATTATACAATCTGGGTTATTCGTTAATAGAGTATTTATATCAGCAACTACACTGCCAACACCTAAATCATTTTGACTTATCGGACAGAATTCAAAATCTAGATCTACCCCTAAAAGACTTATTCGCATAATTAAAATACCGAATATCTAATTGCTGGTTAAATAAATAAAGGATAAGGGATTTACTGTCAATTACTTAAAGATCTAAAAAATAGTTTTATAAATAGGTAACTTTCTCTTTTTAGGGTCATAAACCTTAAAGGGGTGGATTTATACTTACCACATCCTTTACTTTCAGCTTTTCCTAGCCTGGTTTATACTCTCTCTTGCACCTTATAATAGAAGAATTAGCATGGCATACTTATGGCACTGATTGTTTGCATAATAAGTTACATCTAATTTCTACCCTTAATAATTTTTTAATTTTTATGTGTTTTAATTAAAATAAAAGGAAAATTTTATTATGCCAAAAAATCTAGAACCATATGTAGAAATATTGCCAGATGAAGAAGATCCATCTAAAAAAAAAGAAAATATAAGGATAGCTGTAGAACGAGATATGCATACATTAAATGGTAACATTCCTAAAGTGGATAATACTGATCCCGTAGACTCAGCTTTATTCAAAGGTTTAAAAGGAAAAAATATCCAAATAGGCAGTTCACCATTAGGAAAATCTAATTCAACAATAATTGTTAAAGCTATTTTACAAGCATTGCAAGACGATAAACCTGATTTAGAATATATTCAGGCTTTATGTGATCGTAAAGGATGGTTAGGTTTGAAATCTCTAAATCGAGGTACAACGATAGGAGGGGTCGATTTATCAAGTAAGCGTCTTACCAGTGATGATATAGAAATAATGAAAAAAAGTATTAGCCCTACACCAGCAAAACCAAGAGATTACACACGTGAAACAGTCTACGGGAATCTTCCTTCTCCTCATACTCCTGTTGTTCCTCATAATCCTTCTAGTCATAAAGGAAGATGATAATTATGTCCCTTTTACTTATTTTTTAATTTAGTTATAGCATCGTTTAAAGTTTTTAAATACCACCCATCTGGATCAGCTTTTTTTGAAACTATAAGGCTTAAATCATTATTCCCTACCACAAAATCATAAGACTCTATTTCATTTTCCCAGTCATGTAACTTAATAATATTATTAGCCATTAAAGATTCCATCAATATCCCATCAATTAAATTACCTTGTAACTTATAGAAATTTAATGTGCTATCTATTACTGACTCAAACCTATTTTTAAATTTAGGGTCATGCATTAACTCATAAGTTTCTTTACTATATTCATAATTATCATTGTAACCAATATTTAATGTGGTTTGCTCTAAAAACTCTCTTAAACTATCTGCTCTAATCTCGTGTTTTTCTTCTTTTCTTACATATAACTTTACAGTTTCAACTCTATAGGGAATAGTAAAATTACTATATTCAGAACGTTCTGCAGTTTCAGTAGCAGAAGTTGCTAATAATAACTTTCCTGACTTAATAGAATATAATATGTTTCTCCAAGGCATTTTAACCCATTCGATCGAACAATTTGCTGTTGTAGCGATTTTTTCTAATAACTCGACATCTAAACCTGCTAATCTATTGCTTGCTTTATCTTTATAGATTAAAGGGGGATTTATTTCGTAACCAACTTTTAATGAACAATGTTTATCTTCGGCATAACTTATAGAACTATTAAATACTAAAATTACACTAATAATGAAATTATATGTTAAACTTCTTTTCTTAAGCATTGTACCTCCAACCATAGAGTAATTACTCTTTCAAAAATTTTAAAAATATAATACCTACTACAGCAGATAAAAAAGATGAGATTATTACTGCACTTTTCATAGTATTAAGGGCCCATTGATCACTAAAGGCTATCCCTCCTATAAACAAGCTGAGCGTAAAACCAACACCACCTAATACAGCAATTGCATAAAACTTCAACCAAGAAGTGTTTTCTGGTAACCGACAATATTTAAACATTACACTTAAATAACTAAACGTAAATATTCCTATTTGCTTCCCAAAAAACAAACCAAGCATTATCCCTAAACTTAGATTAGTAAACAAATCATCAAATACAACATTTTCAGCATTCAATTCTGAATTAAAAAATGCAAAAATAGGTAAAATAAGATAATTAACATATGGGGTTAAATTATGTTCTAATTTTTCTAAAGGCGAGACATTATTATCCTTTATTTTAGCAGGGATAAATATAGCAATTATTATACCAGCTAATGTACCATGCACCCCTGATCTTTCTAAAGCTACCCATAACGCTGTTCCAACTAATAAATAATATCTTATTTTTCGTACTTCATAATAATTAAGTAAAAATAACAAACTTACAAGTAGTATATCTATTGAAAAGGCAAATAGAGTCATAGTTTTGGAATAAAATATTGTTAATACTGTAATAGCCAAAAAATCATCTATTAATGAGAATCCTAATACAAATATTCTTAAGTCTAAAGAAATCTTTCTTTTAAAAAATGATAAGATTGCTAATTCAAATGCAGTATCAGTTGCAATAGGCACAGCCCACCCTTTTAAGAAATTACCATCAAAATTTAAGCTATAATAGATTAAAGCTGGAACCACTAATCCTCCTAATGCAGCCGCCAGAGGTAAGATTAGTTTTTTCTTTTCCTGATAATGTCCATTAACTAAGTGACGCTTCATTTCAAGCCCAACTACGAGAAAAAATAAGGTCATTAATCCATGATTAATCACTGTGATGGTGGTAGTACGAATTTGTAAGACATCTAATTTTAAAGAGATAGGAAAATAAATTACTTTTAGAAAATCTTCATAATAAATACTATTACTAAGAACAAGAGCGCATACCAGGCTTATTATAAGAAGCAATCCTGAAAATACTTCTGATTTTATAATATCCCTTAAGTTCATTAGACTTTATCTCCTCTTAAGTCACAAATATTAATTTTATAATAAATTCTCTAAAAAATATTGGCTACCTTTTAAAGAAGTCAACACCACCGTTGAAATTAAAATTATACTTATTGTGGCTGAAATTAATCCCATTAACACTAACAAACCATCACGCTCTAATATAGATAAAGAAAAAAAGAAAATAGAAAAGGCTGGAAAAAAATTTCCTAAAGGTATAGGTAATATCATAATAACTGCCATTACAAGGCAGATTGAAGCTACAATATGTTGAATAAAAGGCTGTATAAAAAAACTTAATCTAGGTTTTAATATACGCTCTAATTGTTGCATATAAGGTAATATATACAATAATACCCTTTCTATTTTATTAACTTCCACATAATGGTTAGAAAGCCATTTAGGAAACCAGGGAGCTTTATACCCTCTCATTAACTGATATGATAAAAAAACGAGTGGCGTACCGAATATTGTTGAGATTCCAGGTATTGGCATAGGCACAAGATTCGGCAATGCAAATATCAGCATCAATATAGCGAATGCTTTACTTGCTAATGCATCTTTTAGTTCACCAATCGTAACTTTAGTTGAAGAAAAATTTTTAAGAAAAGTTCGTAAAACTAATGATGCATGGTTAGGACTGCTTAACATCCTAATTTTGTGCCCACCCCTCTTTTTTTTAACCACTACCCATCCCCTTTTATTAACATCTTAATGCTAATACTTATAATTTACAGGCACAAGAAAAATGGCTTAATTCATAACATATACAAATATCATTGTCTTATATTTATCAATTCCTTTACCTTATCACTTACATATTTAAAATTTTCAGGTGTATAAGCTTTTTTGCCTTTTCCAAAAACGGGTTCAGGCCACGCTAAATCATTATTATAGCGAGCAATAATATGAATATGGAGTTGAGGCACAACATTACCTAAAGCCGCTACGTTAAGCTTATCAGGACTAAATATTTCTTTCATAACTATGGAAATTAAATTAATTTCCTCCATTAATAAGCTACGATCTTCTTGGTTTAGATCGATTATCTCTTTAATATTATTCCTTTTAGGTACTAAAATTAACCATGGAAATAAAGCGTTATTTACCAATATTACTTTACTTAAATCAAGATCTAAAAGTTCAGAGCCATCATTTGCTAACCTTGGATCTAATTCAAATTTCATATTTATTCTCCTTATAGATAAAACTAATTATATTATTTATCATGGTAAGCAAATAAATTAAAGAGCCTTACATTTATTAAAAAATAAAAAATCAACGCCCGAATTTCGGCGACGGTATTTTATACAATTGCTATAATCATTTCATAAAAATAATTAAGTAAAGGTAAAATGATAACTCCAAAAATTATAAAAGAATATTACCAAGCCCTGCTCGAAAAAAACTCAGAATATGATGGGATGTTTTACGTCGGTGTTAAAACTACCGGCGTATTCTGTAGACCCACTTGCCCAGCAAGAAAGCCTAAATTTGAAAATTGCGAGTTTTATGAAACTGCTCAACAAGCCTTATTAGCTTCGTTTAGACCATGCCAACGTTGTCGACCTTTATCTTACCCTAACAGTTCATCTGATCTTATTAATAAGCTAGTAACTGCAATTGAAGAAAATCCTGAACGTAGATGGAAGGATAATGATTTTAAAGAACTAGCAATAAATGTGTCTACAATAAGACGACAATTTAAAAAACGATTTGGTATGACTTTTGTTGAATATGCTCGCACTAGACGCATGGGAATAGCGATGAAACAAATAAGAGCTGGAGAAGAGGTAATTGAAGCACAGCTCTCTACTGGTTATGAATCTAGTAGCGGTTTTAGGGATGCATTTACTCGTATTATGGGCACTGCCCCTACTCAACTTAAAAATAATAAAATTCTACAAGCCACATGGTTAGATACTAAACTTGGTTCAATGATAGCTATTGCTGATGAAGAAGTATTGTATCTATTAGAATTTGTTGATAGGAGAGGGTTAGAGCGTGAAATTGAGAGACTTAGAATCAAAACTAAATCAGCAATCATTCCAGGCAAAACCCCTCCTATCATTTCAATTGAAAATGAATTAACTCAATATTTTGATGGTAAATTAACTTCCTTTAAAACACCTTTAGCTTTTATTGGCTCTCCTTTTCAAAAACATGTATGGGAAGAATTGTTAAAGATCCCTACTGGCCAAACTTGTTCTTATGCAGATATTGCAAAAGCTGTAGGAAAACCTGGCTCTTTTCGCGCTGTTGCTAATGCTAATGGCGCTAATCAGCTCACTATTATTATTCCATGCCATCGCGTCATTAACAGCAATGGTAACCTAGGCGGATATGGAGGTGGCATAAATCGTAAAAAATGGTTATTAAATCTTGAGAAAGCAAAATTGTAAAACAAAGATAAGAAATTATCATTAATTCCTAATCTTTTAACTATTAATTACCTTGAGGTGATTTTAGTCCTTCCACTAAAGGTTGCTTCTCTACTTCTTAATAATTTGAGGCCTAAGGCAATTAATGTTGCTCCATAAGCTAAAGAGCTAGCGCCAATAATTAAACCCAATGTAACCAAGCTAATGACTAACGGGTTAGCAATTAATAAGACTACGATGCCTATTCCTAATGTTATTGATAAAACCCCAGCTAATACTAAAAACCAATCTTCTTTTATTTCCTTGCGCAATCTCAGTGCTACAATTATTTCAAGAAAACCAGTTGTGATAGCCCAAAATGAGATGATGATCATTAGAAAGCTCGAAAGGCCTATTACAGAAACATATGGAAAGCTTAAAACTATTAATCCTGATAAAATACCAATTATCCCAGAAGATATTAATCCGCGCCAGATTTTCCCTTTGCGTATAAAGTTAATGCCTGAAATAATATACAGCACGCCATCAACTACTGCATAAACACCAAAAATTAAGACCATAATCAAGATAGTAGTAATTGGCATAAACAACGCTATACTGCCAAAAACGATTGAAAACACACCTCTTAGAACAAATATCCACCAATTAGGAGTTAAAGAACTTGAATAAACTGTATCAATTTCATACACTGCACTTTTTTTCATAAACTACCTACTTAATCAGTTGTGATATAATGCCAACTATAAAAACTCTCTAGTATTTCAAATGAGCAGTTTGCAACACTAGAGAGTTAAACCTAACTATAAACAAGGTAAGGAAACTTATGGTTGAACAATAAGGTCTTCAACTACTGTTTTAACTCCTTGAGTATTTTGTGCAAGATTGATTGCTCTTTGCTTAGCAGCCTCACTTGGCACTGTTCCCGTTAGAGTAACTGTACCATTAGTGGTCTCTACACTTATACTCAAAGCGCTAATTTGGCTATCAGCTGCAAATTGGGTTTTAATTGCAGTGGTAATTGCTGTATCAGGCACTACGTTATTTATATCACTTACTGTGCTAGTTGATACTGCTTTAATAAAATAGCCATCATTAGCAAGGGCTACTGAATTAATAAAACATACGCTAATTACAGCTAAAACTGTGGATACAACTTTTTTCATTTTATTCCTCCTTATTCAAGTTTTTATAATTAAGTAGCTTTTAATTCAAAAGCTAATACTAAGTTTAGCTGAGTTAATATAAAAAATTTATGGGCTTATTTTCTATAAGTATAAATAAAGTATAAATATTAATAGAATTACTTATAAAGCCTATTGCATTTATAATAAAAGATCTTTACAAACTCCTCTGCCTCTTCAGGGGTTAAAGTTAAATGGTTGCTATCAATATAATTTTGATGAATGCTATTAAAACAGTTAGCTAATACGTTAGAGTTAGACGAGCTTAATATGGTTGGAGTTAAAGTTACCGATTCCAATTTATCTCCTTTAAATTCAGTAATCGCAAACTGACAAACAGCACAATCTGGAATGCCATTATCATATTGAGATGGTAAATTATTAAACTTAGCTGATTTAAAAACATTAAAGAACATAAGCGGCGTCATTGCTCTTCTATAGATTAATTCATTATTTTCAATTTTCGCCTCTATAATCCCACCAAAGCTTCTGTCACCACCGGAAATTGATCTAGCCAAATGTAAATGGTTATTACTAACCTTAAAATAATTAATATACTTAAACCGTCCAGTGCTCCCCATAGCATTTTCTACTAATACTACATGTAGATTATTAATCTTACCTATATATTTATAATATATCCAGCATGAGCCAAAATTACACTTGCTGTTATCAATATTTTTGTAAGAATAGCCTATATATCCTTCCTGAGTGCCATCTAGATCAGAAGTAGTAATAATCTTATCCTTATGTTTACTACATTCTGCTAGGGCAACATCATTTGAAGTGGCAGCTTCTAATATGCAATTAGGATCAATTGGTTTACCTTGGTAAAAAAATTCAGGAGGTATGTCTGCTAAAGCTGGAACCTTAAAAATAATCAGTAAAGCTATAAGCTTTAAAATAATAATAAAATTAATATTCATATTTGCCTCTCCTTTAATACTAATGTTAAGGGCGCTAAAGATGATTTTCAATTAATTTCTAAAAATGTTGTTATATTGTTAACAATTAACTAAAAATATTGAAATAATTAACCACATAGCAATTATCTTTAGAATCATACTCTTTATTAGTACTATAATTAAATTCAGATACTAAAATATGCCAAGAGTTTCTTATGAATTATACTATTAGGAAAATAAAACCTAATGAAGTTGATCAAGCATTTCAACTACTTACCGAATTGATAAAAGAAGAAAACTTACAAGAACGATTCAGGTTCACTCCTGAAAAATTATATAATGAACTCTTTAGAGAGAATACTGACTGGTACTGCCTGGTAGCAATAAATTCAAATAAAATTGTGAGTATTTGTTTCTATAGCATAGCTAACATTAATCGTGCTGTAAACCCTACACCATTAATTCAAATAGATGATATTTATACCATTCCTGCTCATCGAGAAGAAGGAATCGGCCAGAAATTTATAGAAGAATTGAGTGTTATAGCACGTAATAAAAATATTAACCGTATTGAAGTTTGGTGCCTTAAAAATAATATATTAGGCCAAAACTTTTATAAGAAAATGGGTGGTATAAAGCTAGATACTATAGATGTATTTAGAATCCCAATTACTTAAAGACTAATTATATTAATTATGAAATAATTATTAATTTATCAATTTTTACTTTTACAAATTAATAATATTATGCTATTATTAACTTAACAATAGGTAATAGTAAAGATTTTAATAATTAATGAATTTTGACTTATTGTAACCATTTATAAATAATTCTTTGATTTAATAGGAGGAGATTATGGGAATACTTAACTTACCGCACTTATCACCAATAACAGGAATGAAAGTTTCTGTAAGTCTATTTGGAGTAAGAGTTTTAGTTGATAGCGTTAGAGATCTTATGTCCACTGGTTTACCTACTACAGCTAGCTTAGTAGTAGGAGGAGTAGCAGATATTGGAACCAGATTAGTTGATGTAGCGTTAACACATAACCCTTTTACAGCTGCTTCACTTGCCTTATCTGGAATTTCATATACTGGAACAGGCGTTGTAAAGTGGATGCATAATAGCCATAAAGATAGAGCAGAAACACTCAGTCTCCATGTAGAGGGAGATGGAAGGTGCGTTGGCATACACGACCCACAAATAGCTTCTCTAATGCAAGCAAATGCAAAGCAATTATCGCCAGAATCTGAGGCACGATTACTATATGCTTTTGACTGGCTAAACCAAGGAGCTCTTTTGGTTGATTTTGCTGGTGGTGTAAAAATGGCGGCAAACCATCTTACTAAAATAATAGCTGGCACAGCTGGCACAGCAGTAACAACAGCTGTAAAATTCGTGTCACAAGGAGTTACTCCACCTGAATCTGATGCACACACTACAGAATCCGATACAAGTGCTTTACTAGCAGCAAGTACTGGTGCAGCTAAGTTAGGAACCCCTGCAAATTCACTAATTGGTGGATCAAGCGCTGGCTCACAGCTTCCACTTACAAGTTTATTAGCTGGTGGATCAAGCGATGGTTTACAGCCATTACCCCTTGCAAAAGGCACTAATGGCGATATGAGTGCAGCTCTCCCAATTTATGGCGCTACCGTTGCCGGAGGAGCTTTCACTTTAACTACATTCATTAAATCACATGAATCTAGTGCAATGTATAGAGCAGCATTAAGATCAGCTAAAGAAGATCAAGAATATATATCAAATATGTTTGTGCGTGTAGTAAAACAGTGCGTTGGTGATAATGGACAAAGACCAGAAAATGAACAAAGGTTCCTTGCTCATCAATTTCCTGATTGCGAAGATAGTACAGTTACAGCTACTACAGAAACTCATATAAACGCAATTTTAGCTGGTAAATGCGCTCCATTTAACTTTGAAAAAGTACAACAAGAACTTCTTAACAAAAAACTACAAAATCAAACAACAACACCTGAAGCTGCCTCTACAGAAGCACCTGTAGCTACCCCTACAGAAGCACCTGCAGCTTCTCCTGCAGTATTACTTACAGCTTCTCCTACAGAAGTACCTATGGTTACCCCAGAGGCAGCAGTAATTATGCCTCAATCTGAGTTAGCAGGAGTAACAAATGACGCAGCTCCAACTATCGTTCCAGTTGCTGCATAAGGCATTAGTAATTTGAAAAGTAATCGGTCTCTTTCTAGAGGCCGATTATTTTTTGGCTAAAAACTTAACTGATGTTATCTAACTTACGGTACTTATTACACATCCATACTACTACTATTGGCACAACTAACATAAAAAATAGCTTTGCTAATAATAAATTACTAATCTGCTCATAATGGCCTCGTTCCACTACAAAAATATTATTTAATAATTTACCTAATAAAGTACCACCAGATAAAGCCAAATTTAAGAAACATGCTGTAAGCGCAAACCATGTAGGTTTATTATGTTCCGGAGCATAATAAGTCATGATAGCAAGCGTTGGCACCATTATAACTACAGAAAAAGGTCCTTCCATTACTGTATCCACTAAAGCAATAGTTTTAGCTCCAAAACCAAATTTCTGCATTGTCCAATCCTGAAGTCCATATGCTAAACCAATGTAAGGCAAAAATAGTACAGCACTTATAATTGCAAGAGTAACTATAACCCAACTAATATCTTTTTTGATTAAATAACTAGAAAACAACCATGTTCCTAGGAAGCCTAGTAAGCTACCAATTTGGCTTAAAATACTGAAAAATTGAGGATCGAATTTTAATACATCGATTTGCCACCATTCATTAGCTGGACCAAGTATAGGGTCAATTCTATAAGCAAACAGCATTATTCCTATTAATACTAATTCCCTAATGGTTTGTTTTTTATAACCACTCACAAGTTTTTTGAATAAAAGCCCTATTAAAATTAAATTAATAAAAAATACTATTTCTTGATTATAAGGCACATCTAATACTTCCAATATTATGCTGACTAAAACTATAGCAACACCAATCAGTATGATTTGAGGATTATAAGAGTTATCCTGCCCTGTTATCGTAGTTTTCAAGGTAAATACAGCAAAAAGACTAAAAGCTGGAACCAATAAGGTAAACCATACCATCTGTGAAAAATGATAATGGGTTGCTGCATAACCTCCCAAGCCGGTACTGACAAAAACCGCTAACATTAAGCTCATTCTTCCAAGAATTTGAATAACCCCAATTTCATTTTTTATTTCTTCAGGAGAGGCTTTGTGATCTACAACTTCAGCACATAAAGTATCAGCTATTAAATCTTGAATCACCAGCCCTACTGCAGATAAAATGCCTGCAAGCATTAATTGCCGATAAACTGAACCTAAACTATTTACCCACGAAAATTTATTAGCAATACTTATTAAGATAATATTACCTATCAAGATAAAAAATATACCGATGAGTATATAAGATTTCCTCCTATTACCTGCTATGCTAATATTATCGATGAATTGAGAGAAGATTAATTTCAAGGTCCAAGGAGCCGAGACCCAAAAACTAATATGAATTAACTCCACAGGTGATAAAGCTAATTCATTCTTAATCCAAAACATTGCACCGATGTTAGTAAAAAAGCTCAAGCCATAACATAAATAGATAATTAAAATGGGAGTATATCGAAATTTAAAGGACGTTATGGGAAGGACAGCATTTTCATATATAGTTGTAGTTATTTTGCTCATTGTTCTCCCTATAATATACTTGAACTTGATTATTGAGCAAAAATATACTATATTCTTAAATTATGACAAATAGATTCTTTACATTTATATTCATTTCATGTTGTGCTGGCACCAGCCAGTAACCATATTTCTCGTCTAAATTCATTATTAATTTATATAATTTTAATCAACATCAAGACTAGGAGTATTGTGCCATGTGCAGCAATGAACAAAATATAATTATAAAAAGCCAAAAAAGATGGTATCGATTAATAATATATCTCACGATTATTGTGTCAGCGATTATTAGCGGCCTTTCAGACATTTCTCAATTACATCAATTAGGAATTAGTATATCTGATATTACTGTTAAGTTATTTAAAGCATTAAGTTTACCCTTAATTAGCTTATCTTTAATTGTAACTATAACAAAATATCATACTGATATAACCATGAAAGGCTTAGGTCGGAAAGTAATAATCTATACCATTAGCACAACTATAATAGCAGCTACTACTGCTTTAATTATTTACTTAATAGTTAAGCCAGAAGCGCCAAAGTTAGTTGGTTCTACGAGGGATATATTATCCGTTACCGCTGAAAAAGGCTATTTAGAACATTTGGATAAAATCATACCTTCAAATATTTTAGAACCTTTTTTAAGTCATAATGTCTTCGGAGTATTATTAATCTCCCTAATGTTTGGCATTACTATTAGGCATATAGAGGATAAAACCCAACAAGAAACAGTAATTAATTTTTTCTCTGGGTTACATAAGATATTTATTATCTTAACTAAATATCTTATCCGTTTCATTCCCATAGCATTATTTGGATTTATTACTGTTATGGCAAAAGATTTCAAGCAAGGAATAAATTTCACTGCAATAGGAAGCTATTTATTGGTTGTAGTGCTAGCTAATTTGATCCAAGGGGTGGTGGTATTACCTTTATGGCTTTGGTGGCATAAAATTCCAATTCATGCAATGGTAAAAGGTGCGCTACCAGCTTTATCACTAGCTTTTTTCTCTAAATCATCTGCTGCTACTTTACCTGTTACAATTGAGTGTGCAGAAAATAATTTAAAAGTAAGAAAAAACATTGCTCACTTTGTACTACCATTATGCACTACTATTAACATGAATGGCTGTGCAGCTTTTATTCTTGCTACTGTAATCTTTGTTATGCAAAGCCAAGGAATTTATTTAACTCCTTTTGTTATGGTAAGTTGGATAATAATTGCAACAATTGCTGCAATAGGTAATGCTGGTGTACCAATGGGTTGCTTCTTTTTAAGCGCAAGTTTACTTTCTAATATGGGAATGGATCTAGTTTTATTAGGAATAATTTTACCATTCTATGGCATAATAGATATGATTGAAACAAGCTTGAATGTTTGGTCAGATATATGTGTAACCAAAGTTGCTGATCAGACTTCTAAATAACACTAAATATATAAAAAGGTTTAGGAATAAAAATAACTGAACTTTTTTATAATAATTTAACCTCAATGATGGCAGTGCACTCCATGTACGTGTGGTGGGTGCATTTTAAGGTGTTTTTGCATTTTTTTTAGCAACATTTCACGCTTGATTTTAGAAACATAGTCTAGGAAGATCTTACCATCCAAATAATCCACCTCATGCTGAATTACTGTCGCTAAAAACCCATCAAATTCAACCTCTTGCTGGGCACCATCATAATCTATAAACCTTACCTTAATTGCTCTAGGCCTAGTTACTTCTGCTGAAATTCCAGGGAAGCTCAAAGAAGCTTCATTAAAAGTTTGGGTTTCTTCAGAACTCCAAATAATTTCTGGGTTAATTAAACAAAGAGGCTCACTAATCCCATTTTCTTTTAGATCAATTACAGCTATACGCCTCAAAATTCCAACCATATTAGCACCTAGACCTACAGCTCTCTCAAAATTCATAGTATCGATCATATCATTAACGATCTTTCGAACCTCGTGAGTTATTTCACCTACTTGCTCAGCCTTCTTACGAAAAATATCATTTGGTGCATAAACAATTTGTAATACTGACATTCCTAATTCCTCATTGACAAATAAAACTCGGTCGTTATATTAACAAACATGAAAAAATATAGCAAAACATTTTTATCAACTTCTACCCTCCTCCTTAGCAGCTTAAGCTGCTATTAATCATTTCTTAACACCCAACATTATTATAGTTTAAAATAAATTTTATAAGGAAGTTACTATGAGTGATTCTATTTCAATTAATGTTAATAAACCTACTAAAATCAGTACTTATGCGTGGTTTATATGGAGTGTGGGCAGCTTTTTCTATCTTTTTCAGTACATCTTACGCGTCTCTCCAAGCGTAATGATGGCAGGCATAATGCAAAAATTCTCAGTAACAGCTGAAGATATTGGGTATTTTTCTGCAGCTTATTACCTAGGATATACTATAATGCCTATTCCATTTGGTATCTTGCTCGATCGTTATAATATCAATTCAATTGTTGCAGCTGCTATTAGTGTTAGCGTACTAGGATTAATACCATTAGTTTATTTTGATAACTGGTATGGTGTTATTATAGGTAGATTTTTGGTAGGAGCTGGTTCTGCTGGAGCAATATTATCAGTATTTAAAGCAACAAGTAGTTTTTTCCCAGAACGTTTATTTTCAAGAATGTTAGGAATAGCCGTAACTATCGGCTTACTTGGCGCTATCTATGGTAGCACTCCTATTGATCAACTTAGTAAAGAAATTGGCTGGCAAAATGTTTTAACAATTTTAATTATTGTTGGATTAGGAATAGCGACATTCGTTTATCTTTTTAGATCTAAGAAAGATATATTCAAATCCAAACAACAAGATAATATCAATATTATTGGTGATCTAAAATCTGTGTTTACTAATAAAAGAGTTATCATTTTAGCTTTATTCGCAGGTTTAATGGTTGGCCCTTTAGAAGGGTTTGCAGATGTTTGGGCGGTATCTTTTTTAGAAAGAGTATACGGTTACAGTCGGGATATCGCAACTTCTTTACCAACCTTAATATTTATCGGCATGTGTATCGGTTCTCCGTTATTACCCGCAATAGCTGAACGGTATAAGGCATATTATCAATTAACCATAACTAGTGGCATCCTTATGGCAGCTATATTTACAATTTTATTATCCATAACCCCAAATTGGCTAGTTACTTCTATCTTATTTACCTTGATAGGTATATGCTGCGCATATCAAATCCTGGCTATCTACATGAACAGTAAAAATATTAGCCCAAATCATCAGAGCTTGGCAATAGCTATAACCAATATGATTATTATGGCGTTTGGATCATTTTTCCATTCAATTATAGGAAAAACAATGCACGCTAATTGGGATGGGCAAATAATTAATAATATACCAGTTTATTCACCTGAATCTTATACATTAAGTATGAGTATAATTCCTCTTGGATTAATTACTGGCGCTATTGGTATTTATTTTTTGAAACCAAAAAGGTAATTTTACCTAACACTATGCCAAATACGTGCAGAAATGGTGTCTACTACATGACAAAAAGCAGCTAGTTCATTCATTACTCGTTTCTTATTTGTATAATCTTGGTTTTCGCCATGAATATATTTTAGAGCATTTAATTCAGTATCAGAAAAAGTTATATTATATTTCTCTGGTAAAGTAGCTTGATAATAGTGATTTTTATCGATAACTTCTTTAGTGGTATATTTCCAAATTTTCTCTATATCGTGAAAATATAACACGATAAAAGCTTCACTTAATCTAAAGGGGAGCGGCCGTATTTTACTCAAAGCATCATACATGGCGTTTGCAATATTGAAACATTCTTCTATATGATGTAAATAGCCACCTTTCCAAGCTTGATGATTAAAGTTAGATCCCTGAGCTTCTAACATTAATGACAAATGATCATTGTGAAAGCTAATAATTGCTTCTTTCCTAGGATCATCTAAAGTTTTAAGATACTCTATTAATTTTTGCACTTATTTCTACTCTTATCCATAGCTTTAGCTAGACTACTAATCTATCCAAAATTTGAATCATATAATTGTTAATTGCAGTGTAATCATTATCAAACAGTTGCGCTGAAGTTTGAGTAAATTTACTTGCTGTCAAGTCTTCAGGGCAGGCTTCAATCATAGTCTTTATGCCTTCTAGGGTAATTTCGAGATGGCATTGAAAGCCATAGATTTTTGATCCATATTTAATTATTTGTTTTGGACAACCTTCACTATAGGCTAATAATTGCGAATCTGAAGCTTCTCCTGGCATATCATTATGCCAATGTATTACTGGAAAACTTACCGGAAAACCTTTAAGCAAAACATCTGCTCTACCTGCTTCAGTCAAGGTAATAGGATAAACTCCTAGCTCCTTTTCTGGGCTACGTTCTGTCCTTCCTCCTAATGCTTCACCGATTAATTGCGCACCTAAACAAAAACCTAAAATAATCTTATTTTGTTGAGTTGCTCTTGCAATAAGTTCTATCTCATCTTTTAAATAAGGGTATTTATCCAACTGTAAAGGGCTTTGTGGGCCGCCCATAACAATCAAAAAATCAAATTCTTCATCAGCTAAACAATCTTCTCCTTGGTATGGCTTGCATATTGAAAATCCGTAACCTTTACTTCTAGCCCAATCTTCAATTATTCCAGGAGTTTCAAAATCAGCATGTATCAAACATTTTATTTGCATAACATTTCCTTTATTCATATCTAACTACTAATGGTCGTAATGATTTCAAATCAAATAACGCATAAGTGTACACTTCCGCTAAAGGTTTATCTTTACGAAACCACTCTCCTTTTTGCTTAGCTTCAAGTTCAAAACCTAGTCTTTGAGGTATTTTAGCACTAGCAACATTATCAGGATCAGCTTTTACTTGTACCTTAAGAGCGTTTAAGACTTCAAAAGCCATTCTAGTTAAAGCATTTACTGTTTCACTAGCATAACCATTACCACGAAAACGTTTAGCTATGAAATAGCTAATACCAAACATTGGTATTTTCCAATTAGATTGACATGAAGGAATAGAACAACGTCCCATTACTTCTTGTGTTTGTTTATTGATAATTAAATAACGAATATTATTTCGTAGAATAAATTCAGCAGCATGCTTACGGCAATCTTCTTCAACTGCTTCAACAGTTGGAACAGTTTCTGGAAAATTAAGCCAATAAACATAATCTTCATAACCATCAATAAGAGCCTCATGCACTTTTACCCCATCCCCTGCTCTTGGAACACGTAGTTCTAAATGAGGGGTAATAATATGTTCTGGAACATGCTTCATGATTGGTTTAATAACGCTCATATCTCCTCCATTTATAAAAACATCTCCATAATATTAGATTCATATTTTGATGCAAGTCTATCTTGACTGTTTTATAACAAATCTATAATTTCAAAATGAATTTATCAGGTAAATATACATGCTTTCCTATTTCAAAAACTTAATTATTATATTTTCTCTTATATTATTTACTGCAGGTTGCGTTCATAAATTTGAGGTGCATGCCCCATCCAAACAGCCTGCTCCAAGAAAAATAGAAAATGTTGAAGTAGCCTTAGTATTAGGTGGCGGTGGTGCTAAAGCCATTGCTCAGCTTGGCGCAATTGAGGTATTAGAAAAAAATGGTATACCTGTAGATCTGATAGTAGGTACTAGTGCTGGTAGTCTAATTGGAGCAATGTATGCTGATAATCCAAATTATTTAGCAATTAGAAAAAAATTAGACCCGTTAAAAAAATGGGACCTCATAGATCTATCATTCCCTGCTCCTTTTAAAAGCGTAGCTAAGGGCTCTTATCTCCAAAAATTTATTCATGACAATCTTAGAAGTAAAAATATTGAAGATTTACCAATACCATTTATTGCCGTTGCTACTAGTATGAACACTAATAAGGCTTACTTATTTAGAGCAGGCCCTATTGCACCAGCAGTGTATGCTTCTTCGGCTTTACCTATGGCATTTGCACCAATTAAACTATATGATAATATTCTATTTGATGGCGGTGCCGCTGCTCCTGTACCAGTGGGAATCGCTAGACAATTCAAGCCAAAAATGGTTATCGCCATAGATATTAGTGCTCGCCCAGATAATGACATGCCATCTAACGCTTTAACCATAACGTACAAAGCTTTATGCATTTCCTATTACGAATTATCTCGAATGCAAGCTGCTACAGCTGATATAGATATCCATCCTAACCTAAGTGGTTTTGGTATGTTTGAAGATAACCGTAAAGAGGAATTATATAATTTAGGAAAACAAGCCGCTCAAGCTAAAATAAAAGACATCCTAAAAATGATGAAAAAACGTGGAATTAAGCAAAAACTTCCCAACACAGTTCCTTGATTTAATTCATTTATAAAAAATTATGAATTTTGTACTTAAATATTTGACAAGTGCAGATAAAATGTTTAAATAGATAAACTTAAATAACTTTAGGCTAAGAGACTAAAAGATGTACGCAGTTATAAATTCAGGTGGCAAACAACATACCGTTTCCCCAAATTTAATTTTAAAAATTGAGAAAATCGAGGGTGAACCTGGAAGTAAAGTCGAATTTACTGATGTATTATTAGTAAAAAAAGGTGACAAAGGTGATACCTTAGTTGGCGCACCTTACGTTAAAGATGCTAAAGTTATTGGTGAAATTATAAAACAAGCTCGCGATGAAAAAGTGATCGTTTTCAAAAAGAAAAGACGTCACAATTACCGTCGTAAAAACGGTCATCGTCAATATAGCACTTATGTGTTAATTAAAGATATTAAGATAGCATAGTTTGAGGTAAATAATGGCAACGAAGAAAGCTGGTGGTAGTTCAAATAACGGTCGGGATTCCGCAGGTCGTAGACACGGTCTTAAAAGAAGCGATGGCCAAGCAGTATTAGCTGGAAATATTCTAGTTCGTCAATTAGGTACCAAATATTACGCTGGCAAAAATGTTGGTATGGGTAAAGATCATACTTTATTTGCATTAATCAACGGCGTTGTTAAATTCACTAGATCAGCTGACAGAGTTTTTATTAATATACTCTAGATCTAAACAAATCTCCTATTTTCTATTATAGCGGTTATTTTACATGCAGTTTTTAGACGAAGTAAAAATTAACCTCAAGGCTGGCGATGGCGGTAATGGCAGCGTTAGTTTTCGTCGCGAAAAATTTATTCCTATGGGTGGCCCTGATGGTGGCGATGGCGGCAATGGCGGCTCTATCATAGTCAAAGCAATTTCTAATCTCAACACTTTAGTAGACTACAGATACCAACAACACTTCAAAGCTCAGCCAGGAAAAGGTGGTAAAGGCAGAAATTGTAGTGGCCCTGCTGGTGAAGATCTAATTTTATTCGTACCTGTTGGTACCCAAATTTTTGCTGAAAATGGCAAAACCCTAATTGCCGACCTACTAACTGAAGGAGAAACCTTGCTTATTGCCAAAGGCGGTAAAGGCGGAGTTGGCAATGCTCGCTTTAAAAGCTCAGTTAATCAAGCACCAAAATATGCCATACCTGGAGAAAAAGGTGAAGAACTTATCGTTTGGTTTAAATTAAAACTAATTTCTGATGTTGGAATTATTGGTCTGCCTAATGCTGGCAAATCAACATTTTTGTCAGTGGTTTCCTCTGCCAAACCAAAAATCGCTGACTATCCTTTCACTACCCTCAAACCACAACTAGGCGTAGTTCGTATTGATGATGATGAATTTGTGATTGCAGACATCCCTGGGATTATCGAAGGAGCTAGCCAAGGTATAGGTTTAGGCATCAAGTTTTTAAAACATGTAGAAAGATGTGCCCTCCTCGTTCATCTTATCGATGCTTCTGCTGAGGATGTTATTCTCTCTTATGACACTATACGCACTGAACTTAATGATTACAGCCCTATCCTAACTTCCAAATCGGAAATTATTGTTTTAAATAAAAGCGATATTGTTAGCAAGGAAGAGTTAGCTAAAAAAAAGAAGAAACTAGAGAAACATACTAAAGAAGAAGTGATGATTATTTCAGCCGCGACTAATCAAGGAGTTAAAGAACTGATCAGAAAGATTATTTCTCAGATTAAAATCGAAAAAATAAAATAGAATTTTATTAGGACTTAACTAAAAAAGTCGCTGCAAGCAACATCGCATTCTCCAGCAAGGTGCACGAATAATTCAGAAAGAGCCTCAGTATCTCGGTGTACCGCGTCTTCCAATCCTTTTCTTGAAGAAAGATCAATACTTCCATCTACTAACCCAATAGCATTTGATATTGCATGAATACCGCAACTCCAACTATCATGTTGCTGACTTAAACTCTTATCAGTTAATACACTAATAACATAGTCAGGGAATAAAATTTTTAACTCTTCTGCTCTATGAGCAGGCATAGGGTTTGCATATGAATCTATAAAAGAAATTTCATGCTTAGTACGATTTACCACTATTATGGTCGAATGCGCGCCGTTATTTACTGGCAGTGGAATAACCAAATAATTTTTTTCTGCTGTTAATATACCTTGAGATAATAATTGATCTACTAAGGAAAAATCTTCTCTGGTATTATCTGCTGAAACCTTATATACATGTACATCTTCAGTTTTAGCGATTTGGGCAAAATATTGGCGTAAAACAGCACATATCTGGTCTTCTCCTAGACCTCTTAATGCTTTTTTCCCATATTCTTCAGAAACTAGTGTTGAAACTGGCATAATATTTAAATAATAAATTAACTACCATTAGTTTAACGAATAGTTAACTTTTGTCAAGGTGCAAAATTAAATTTATCTCTTGCTTGACTATCATTAAGTTACAGATGCTAAATCTTAACGCAGAGTTATAATAATATTTCTTGCCTTTCTTCGATTATAGATGTATAAGCATTACTGTGATCGCGGGGTGGAGCAGTCTGGTAGCTCGTCAGGCTCATAACCTGAAGGTCGTTGGTTCAAATCCAGCCCCCGCAACCAAGCTCTAATAAGTATTCTAAGAAATCATATTAAGTATTGTCACCTGAGAATTTTTAATGCTAGGCCCTTTTTATCAATATACTGAAGATGATATAAGCAGATTGCTTAGAGATTCATTATCAGAACCAAGATTTGAAATTTTTGACCATATACTTCTTAATAATGGGGCGATGCTTCAAGATTCAATACGTAGAGCAATTGAAGTTGCATTTGAAGGAAGAATAGCTGTATTACCTATAAATATTGATAATAATCATTGGGTTGGAGCTATTATTAGACTCCATGAAGGTAGAATACAACTTATTTATAATGATCCATTAGGTCTTGCTTTAGGTTTTAGGCCAAATGCTGAATTATTGATCAATCAATTAAGAATGATAGATACAAGAATGATAGATACTGATGCTGAAATAATTGACTTAGGCATTAGACAACAAGATAATCCCTATGATTGCGGTCCATTAGTTGTAAATAATTTAGTATTATTGGCTCAGCAAAGAACTGAAGCAAATATTGATGAAATGAGGGCTTCATTATTAGAAACAGATGTAGCTTTATTAAGAGAAACTCATGCACTTACTTTGTTAGGTCATATAACCGTAGATTATGCTGAATCAGGTCGATTAATAGAAAATCAACATATAGATATAGCTACTCCAACTCAAGAGTTGCCAGAAGGAAATACTGGGATTTTATGCTGCTGTATGATAGTTACCGCAATAGTAATAGTAGGAGTAGTAGGAGTGGTTTCCATTATAAATGAACATTCTTAGTTATAAATACTAAAACATTAATCTATAGCTATACAAATAAGAAATATTTTCCGCCATATTAATGGCTTGGATGATGGTATTAAAGCCTATTAATTAATGCATGATCATTTTCGGCTAAGTTCTTCTTGTAACCAGTACAATTATTATGATAGCATTGATATAGGAAACCTGTGTTTGTGCATTACTATAATCTCTAAGTGAGTAGTGATGCTAAAATTATTAAGGAAACAATAACAACCACTTTTCCAAATAATTTTTGTTAAAAATTTACAAAATATATGACTATACAAATTTCTACTTCACAAAAACGACATATTTTTATTTTACTCCTTATAATTCCCTTTTTAATGGGTACAGGAGTTGATTTGTATGTGCCCTCGTTGCCTGCAATTGCACATTATTTTCATGCACAAAAACATCTAGTACAGCTTACTATCGGACTATACATGTTAGGATATGCTAGTGGACAATTACTATTAGGTATTTTATCTGATAGCTTGGGTAGAAAGAAAATTTTAGTAATGAGTGGAATAATGTTTACACTGATAAGTTTTTTATCGGTCTTTTCTATCAGCATTACGATGTTGATTATTTGTCGTTTTTTACAAGGCTTTGCAATCGCAGGAGCTGCTGTTGTTTGTCGTGCTATTGTGACGGACTGTTTCAGTGGTCTCATGCGTATATCCGCAATGACTTATCTTTCAACTAGTTGGGCTTTGGGACCAATTCTTGGACCATTTATAGGCGGGTATTTACAGCATTGTTTTAATTGGCAGGCAGATTTTTATTTTTTTGGCATTTATGGACTATTAACTTTTACTTATGCAGCTGTGGTTTTGGCTGAAACAAATATTTATCTAGTGCCACTTGTTCCTATTAAGATTAGGCATACACTCAATGAGATAGTTACCCATCCATTGTTTATTGGATATTCTATTATCGGTTCTTTAATTTATTCCATGTTGGTAGTTTTTAATACGATTGCTCCTTTCATAATTCAAGAAACTTTGCATTATTCAGCAGTCGCTTATGGGCATGCTGCGTTGTTTTTGGGGCTTGGTTATTTCATAGGAAATCTTAGTAATAGTCGGATGATACGTCACTTAAAGTCAGAAAAAATTGTTTTCTTTAGCCTTTTTGGAACCATTATTATGGCTATTATTATGGTAATTGTTGGACTCATGTTTAAACTAAATATTTATATTATTTTGATTCCAACATTCTTTCTATTTTATTTTTGTGGCTTAGCTTTTCCAAATATCATGACGATGAGTGTCGGCTTTTTCCCTGATATCCGTGGAACTGCCAGTGCTATATTTGGATGCTTAGTTTCTGCTGGAGTTTTTACAGTAACTACATTTATAACTTTCCTTAAAACCGAAACACAAATCTTTATGGCATTGATGTATTTAGTAATATGCCTTATCAGTCTTATCTTGTTTTATCGTCTGCAGATAATAAATAATAAGCTAAATAATAAAAATCTATAAAAAACAAAAAGAATAATGCTTTGGTAAAATCTAAGGTTGGATATTCGTTTCGTTACATCCTATATTAGACATAAGTCAACTCTAAACCTCATGATGAACCAGGGTCAAAATTCTATTGAACTTGATGAGCCTCTTCGACGGCGACCTGTTGAAACTGAGGAAGCATTAGAAATTGTTGATCTACCATCATCTTCTTTAATTAATTTTTTAGCTTTATCAGTAGATCTCCCTACTTCAGATAATAATTTTAGGGCTTTATCAATATCTCCACCACAAGTTGCTAAAAAGTCTTTATTTGCTTTTACTTGCTTTTCATTTGTACAATTCCCGTAAAATTGTAAAACCTTTACTGGAGAAATTCCTTTTTTCGAATAGTTAGAAATTTCTGAAAGTACTAACCTGGCTCCAGGTTCATCATCAAAACATTTAGATGTTGCTACAAAATCTACATTATCGACACCCACTAAAGCAGTTACATAAATTTTATTGCTAGTTAAACCTTTAGTTTTATCATAAAAATACTTAAACCCATCAGAATCTGTTAGTGTCATTCCATCTTCACTACTATATTTATTAGCCTCATAAGCATAATGAAGTGCTATTGGATTAGCTCTCATAGCTTCTTCATGTGACATATCACATATATCTGTAGCTAAGGCATAATAAAAATCATTTTTCATTGAAATTTTACCATATGGTTCATATTTTTCTGGCATAGGAAATTACCTCTTTTGTTTTCCATAAGTATATTATCTTTAATTTAATATTTCTATTAATACTCAATTAGTAATAAATTTATATAGTATAGAATAGAATAGCTGTTGCTCTTTTAATCCTACCTTATGTATTTTAAATGAATTAATTTAAGTCTCCTATATTCTTACTATTAGCTAAAATAAAGCTAATATATTAAAAGTTGCTTCATAAACAAAAATAGTATATATAATTATAAGCAAAACTTAGCCTTATAACCTGATTCAAATGGTCGCTCTTACTAATATTAATCGTCATAAAACTCATGCGGTGAAAGTCGGAAATGTAACAATTGGTGGCAATGCGCCGATAGTTGTACAAAGCATGACTAATACTGACACCGCTGATGCGCTTGCTACCTTCAAGCAAGTAAAAGACTTATATTTAGCTGGCTCTGAAATCGTCCGGATTACTGTTAATAATGAAGCTGCTGCTAAATCTGTAGCAACTATTTATGAACTGCTTTATAAAGAAGGACTTAATATACCTCTAGTAGGATGTTTTCATTATAATGGCCATAAATTACTTACTGAATATCCTGAATGCGCTCAAGCTTTAGCTAAATATCGGATTAATCCTGGTAATGTCGGGTTTGGTCAAAAGCGTGATAAACAATTCGAAATGATGGTTGAATGCGCTATCCAGTATAATAAACCTATCAGGGTAGGAGTAAACTGGGGCAGCTTAGATCAAGATCTTTCTACTAAACTGATGGATGATAATACCAAATTATCAAATCCAAAAAGTGCCGATGAAGTGATGCGTGAAGCTTTGGTGCTTTCTGCCCTGCTCAGCTCTAAACAAGCTGAAGATATTGGTTTATCAGCTGATAAAATTGTAGTTTCTGCTAAAGTAAGCCGAGTTCAAGATTTAGTAGCTGTTTATCAAAAATTAGCTAAACGTTCAAATTACGCTCTACATTTAGGTTTAACCGAAGCTGGTATGGGCAGTAAAAGTATAGTTGCTACTACAGCTGGGTTATCTATACTCTTACAACAAGGTATCGGTGATACTATTCGCGCTTCTTTAACACCTAATCCTAATGAATCTAGAACTAAAGAAGTAATCGTGTGCCAAGAAATTTTACAGTCATTAGGTTTACGTTCTTTTACTCCTCAAATAAGTGCCTGCCCAGGATGTGGCCGTACAACTAGTACTTATTTTCAAGAATTAGCTGAAAATATCCAAAGCTATATTACTGAAAATATGCCGGTTTGGAAAAACTCCTATCCTGGTGTAGAAAATATGAATATAGCTGTTATGGGCTGTATTGTTAATGGCCCTGGTGAAAGTAAACACGCTAATATTGGCATTAGTTTACCAGGTAGTGGTGAATCACCAGTAGCACCTGTATTTATTGATGGCGTAAAAGCTCACACTTTACGTGGCGAAAATATTGCTCAAGATTTTAAAGAAATATTACTTAACTATATCACTACCAAATATACTCAAGCCGGTTAATCTCCATGAAAATGAAGGATTTTTTTGCTGAATTCCGCCTGATCTGGCAGTTTATTACTCCTTTTTGGAAATCAGAGCAAAAAATTAAAGCTTGGTCAATGTTATTAATAATATTGGTCTGTAATATTCTAATAGTTTATGGTTATGTCGAAATCAACAAATGGAATAACAAATTATACAATGCCATAGGAGATAAAAACTTTCCAGCCCTACTCCAGCAACTATACATTTACATACCAATAGTATTTGCCATGGTGGCAACTTTTAACGTCAATTATTACCTAACTAGCATCTTAGGTTTTATTTGGCGAAAATGGCTAACTGATAATTTTACTAAAAAATGGCTATATAATAATAGCTTTTACCGAACAATGTTACTTGCCGATCATCCTGACAATCCAGATCAGCGTATTAGCCAGGACCTAGCATTTTTTTCAAAACATTCTTTAGATTTCTTTTTAATAATTTTCAGAGAGTCTATCTCTTTAGTTTCTTTTACAGCAATTTTATGGAATTTATCTGGTACAATTAACTTAACTAATATTATTGGCCTTGATATAAATATTCATGGTTATTTATTATGGATCGCTCTACTTTATAGCATTGGCGGAACATATATTGCTATAAAGATTGGTGCGCCTTTAATAGCATTAGATTTTACTCAAGAAAAATTTGAAGCTAATTTCCGCTACTCCTTAATTAGAATTCGTGAAAAACGTGAAGAGATAGCTTTATATAATGATACTGCTCCTGAAATCAAAAACTTACAAGATTGTTTTAATGATATTAAGAACAACTTTTATAATATAGTAATTCGTACTGTATATTTAGACATATGGCGTAATTTATATATCCATCTAGATACTGTAGTACCACTTATCGTAGCTGCACCTATGTATTTTGCAGGTATTTTTACCTTGGGCACATTAATGCAAATAAAAGGTGCTTTTGAATCAGTAAAAAACTCTTTATCGATTATAATAAAAGTGTTTCCAACTATTACAGCATGGCTTGCTTCCTCTCGTCGTCTATTACAACTTGAACAACATTTAAATAACGCCAAATTTTATCGTAAGCATAGCAAAATAATCCTCACCCATACTAATGGCCATAACTTAATATGTGAAAATTTAACTCTTAATACACCTGATGGTCAAATATTACTTAGAAACATAAATTTAACTGTCAATTCCAAAGATAGAGTTTTAATTACTGGCCATAGTGGCATAGGAAAAAGCACCTTTGTGCGTACTATTGCAGGATTATGGCCGTATGGTCAAGGTAATATTACTTTACCTTCTGCCAGTATGTTTTTTGTGCCCCAAAAAAGCTATATGCCAATTGCGACTTTACGAGAAGTAATAATTTATCCAAGTAATACTAGCCCTATAAATGATATTGAATTAGCAAACTATTTAAAATTAATGCATCTAGAACATTTAATAAATAAATTAGATCAAGAACAAGATTGGAGTTTAACTCTATCAATTGGGGAACAGCAGCGAATATCAATAATTAGGGTACTAATTCATAAACCACAATGGATTATAATGGATGAACCTACTTCTTCTTTAGATGCAGAATTACAACAAATAACTTTTGAAATATTAAATAGTCAATTAAAAAACTCTACCATAATTACTATAAGTCATTCACACGAACTAGCTAAATATCATAATATTCAAATTGATATGAGTATTTTTAAGTAATTATCTAACGCTTCTATGCCTGTGTCTAAGACCTTCTTTATGAAGCACAGGTAAATGATGGGCTGGCTTTAATGATGCACTAGCATGCTTGGATTTATGTTGTACTGCATAAGCTTGTTTTGCTATTCTTTCCATTTCTTGGATAGCTGCTACCGCAGTTTTTTCAATCTTTCCTACATGATCAATTTTTGGATAGAAATAATTGCCTGTAAGTTTATTAAAAATGTCTATAACTACCACTCTAAATTTTCTCCAACCACTAAGATTGTTTTCTTCAGACATTTTCACTAATTCTTCTTGAATAATAGCAAGCTTATCTTCCGCCGGCTTAAATTCTACTCTATCAGCACCAAATTTCTTATAACCCGTTTTTAATTGAACATATGTCAATATAATTCCATTAGAAAGCCAAGAAGCTTTATTTCTTATAAACTCACTTGCGGTAAGTGTAAGTAAATCACCTTTTACAGCTCTGAAATTTCCATACACACCAGCATTCTCACCTACTTTTCCTAGTTTCTCATATTTATTTAGAATCGATTGTATTTGTTCTATACCTTGAACGGTATGAGGAGCCATCAATATTATACCTATATCATTTTTAACTTCTTCAATATTTGGTATGCGAGCTTGTCTAGCAATATAACCACGCGCTAATGCTTGAATTTGTTTAGCAGAGGCATGTTGTTTAGCCATATGATTTCTTGTCATATGCCCCTTCACCATAGCTTGAATTTTTACTGCTGCGTTGTTTTGAGTTTTTAGTTTTTTATGGCGTAAATATTCTCTAACTACAGGTAATATTTTGCTTTTAGCTTCAAGTTTTCTATCAAATAAGCGATTAGCAGCTTCAACCCTTAGCCTTTCATCTGCTTCTACTTTCCTTTTTGCCACATTAGCCAATCTTCTTCCCTCGGCTTCCGCCACTCTTGCAGCAATTTCTTCAGCATGAGCTTCACGATAAGCCGCCTTGGCTGCTTTTTCATCACGTCGTTGTTGAAGTAATTTAGCTGCTCTTCTTTCTTTTCTTGTAGCTCCTGGAAAATGAGGTCTTGCAGCTTTTCTTGCTAATTCCTCATCTGCAACTTTTAAAGCTGCGGGTATCATTGCAGTAATTAGAGCACTAGCTATATTATGGGTAACAGGAGCTTTCTTTCTAGGCATAGTTTATTCCACATCTATTAGAGTCTAAACTATAGCACTAAAGAGTAAATATTTGGTTAATGCTTAAAACAGACATTAACCAAATAAAATATCACTTATGAATTGGTAGTACCTTCAGCTAACTCTACACATGTAGCATTAACTTCGCCCATCATCACTATAGTATCATTTGAAATACTATAAAAAGTCTTACAAAGTGGAGCGTTAGAATTATCGGCACAAGCAAATTCTCTTACTAAAGGCTCTAGAGTAGTGAAACCGCTCATATCAGGCACTTTACTGCAATTTACATCATACATACGTATATTAGTATTAGCAGTTGTGAATAAATCCAATATTATATTTCCTAATGAAGCTATAAAACTAGCATTAAAAAGATTGGTTAAATATAAAGAATCAGGATTTATATTATCTCTAACTAATGGGTGTAAGGCACTTACAGGAGCTGTATTTGCTGTAACATAAGTTGCACATACTTGATTTAGTCCGCATAAAGCTATTATACCATTAACATCAAGGACAGTTGCATTAACACCAGTTCCATTATTATTATAATGGTTACCTATCAAATCTCTTACAAAACTTATTTCTTTAGCCATAATTTTCCCTATTAATCTTTAGTTCATTATTAATTAACTAAGTGTATGGTTAATAGATGTAAATCAAAATGTCAACAAAATAAAATTATCGGTTTGAAACAACTTATCAAATAATGACATCAGATAGTTATTATGTTAATAATCCTAAATTTATAAGATACTACTACAATACAAAATATGAAAGTAATACGCCCTTATCAACCTTGCCCATCATCTGCCTTTAACAGCACCCTAGTCATAGGAAATTTTGATGCAGTACATAAAGGTCATCAATATATAATTAATGAAGCTTATAATATTGCGAAACGTAGTAATACAACCTTATCACTTCTTACATTTGAACCACACCCTATAGTTGCATTGGGTTATCAAACATCAAATATGAGGATAATACCTTTTACCGAAAAATTACGCCATTTGGCCAATTTAAATATAGATTTTTTATTTATACAAAAATTTAATCACGCATTTTCTAAGATAACTGCCATTGATTTTATTAAGTTTATATTGATAGATCAGCTAAAAATAAAACACTTGGTTGTTGGAGATAATTTCACTTTTGGTTTTAAACGCCAAGGTAACATTCACACTATAACCGATATTGCCAAAGATTTACATTTTCAATTTACGGCTATTCCTCTACTTAAGAGTGATAAAGAAATTTATTCTTCTTCTAATATAAGAAAATTTCTTCAAAATGGGGAGTTACAACAAGCTAACCAAATCTTAAATTATAACTATTATATTACAGGCAGAGTCATTCGAGGACAACAGCTTGGTAAAAAATTAGGTTTTCCTACTGCTAATTTATTTCTAAAGGATATACTCTGCCCATTACGTGGCGTATATATAGTGAAAGTTTATATTGATAGTAATCCCCAAATATATTATGGTGTAGCAAATCTTGGGGATAAGCCAACTTTTAACGAGTTAAAAGACGTATTAGAAGTACATATTTTAGATTTTAACCAGGATATTTATGGTAAAAAATTAAAAGTTGAGCTATTAGAATATTTACGACCATCAAAAAAATTTAATAGTATAAAAGAATTAATTTTACAAATTCAAGATGATATTAAACTGGCTAATCAAATCAAAAATAACTCTCTCTGTAACAATAGTTATAGCAATAATCATCCTTGATCAGGTTTCCAAAGCTTATGTAGTGGATCACTTTCAACATCACCAGCTTTCTTCTATTAAAATTACTAATTTTTTCAATATAACTTTAGTATTAAATAAAGGTATTTCTTTTGGTTTATTTAATTATGGGCAATTTAATAATTATATTTTCTTGGTCTTAGCCTTAATTATTACCATTATAGTATTAAAACTATTGATTAAATCTTCGACTTTAGTATCACAAATATCTTATAGCTTGATTATTGCTGGAGCTATTGGTAATATCATCGACAGATTCAATAATGGAGCAGTATTAGACTTTATAGAATTACATATTTCTCATTATTATTGGCCTGCTTTTAATGTTGCTGACTCAAGCATTTGCATTGGAGCAATTTTATTATTATATGATACTATATTTAACGAATTAAATACAAAAGCCGTATGAAAAAATTTACCTTAATAATTATTTCTTTATTTTCACTCGCATCTTGCAGTTCAGATGTAAAAAATGTTTTAGGGCTTAATAGAACAAGTCCTAACGAATATGCTGTTCTTAGGCAACCACCTTTATCAATGCCACCTAATGATTACTTATTACCTCCTGGAGAACAAGAACAAAACTTAAGCACTGTTAATAATGAAACTGCTGAAGAAATATTATATGGCAAAGGCAATAGTAAAACTAGCGCAAACCAGTCTCTTGATTCTTCTGATAGAAGTTTTATACAAAAAACTGAGCACATAAATAAAAATCAAGATATTAAAGCCGTATTATCCAAAGAAGCTCAGGAATCTCCTAAATCTAAAAAGAAATCTATACTCAATCTTTTTAAACCAGAGAAAGAAGCAGAAATTGAAACTCCAACTATCCAAACTTCTCCATCTACAGAAGAAAGTGCGCCTGTAAAACTAAAGAAAAAAACAATCTTTGATTCTTTTAGATCCAGTAATCCAGGAGACGTAAAAGAAAATAAGCTTCCTAATACACCTGCTGAAGAAGTAGTTTTAACTGAAAAGAAAAATTAATTTATGCTGCAAAATATACGTAAATACTCTAACAATTTTCTTACAAAATCATTGTTAGGATTGCTAATCATTAGTTTTTTAATTTGGGGTATAGGTGATATTTTACGAGCAGCAAATAAAGACTATGTAGCAGTAGTTGCTGGCGATCAATATATTTCAGTGATAGATTTCGTAGAAGCCAAGAAAAAACAATTGCAACAATTAAGAGAAGTATATCCAAATATTACCCCATCCCAAATAAAAGCTTTAAATCTTGATAACACCATTTTGAATCAGCTAATTACTAATAAATTATTAGAATTAGAAATCAAAGATCTAGGTATTTTTATTGATGACAGCATAGTGTTAACCATTATAACTAAAAACCCTATGTTTCAGGATGAAAATGGTAATTTTGATAAAGAGTTATTTAAAAAAATTCTAGCGTATAATAATATACCTGAATCAGATTATGTGGCTCAACTTAAATTAGATATTTCTAACAGAATGCTAATTGACTCTCTTTCAACACAAATTATTCCAAGCGATAATCTAATAAATGCCATCAATAATTATAATAATCAAACTTTGAATATTGATCTGGTAAAAGTTTCTATTAAAAACTTAAAAACCGAACTGCCTAGTGATAAAGAAATAGAGGAATTTTATCAAAAAAATACTGCTAAATTCACTATTCCAGAATATCGAGATTTACAGTATTTAACAATCACCCCAGAACAATATCAAAGTAGAGTAACTATAAGTGAACAAGAACTACAAGAAGAAGTAGATCAAAATTTAAAACATGCTTCAGCACAAAATTTATTCGATTATTATGATGTTATTTTTGATTCAGAACAAACCGCTCAGGAAGCACTCACTAAATTAAAACAAAATAATGACTTTAATAAAGTAGTTAAAGAATTAACTACTGAAAACGCTAAAGAATTTCTTATAACTAAGCGTAATATAAATGATATCCCAGATAATATTCGTAATATCATTATTAACTTAAAAGAAAATCAAGTTAGTGAAATTATTAAAAGTGACATGGGTTATCACGTTATTAAATTGATTAAAGTTGTATCAGCTAAAATTGACGTCAAACAATTAAAACAAGATATTGAGCAATATTTGATCAATCAAAAAATTGAACAATTAATGTATGATGATATTAAAAATATTGAAGATGAAATTTCCTCAGGTAAATCACTGGAAGAAATAAGCAAGCAATATAAATTACCTATTAATTCTATTGGTATGATCGATACTCAAGGGCTGGACAAAAAGGGTCAAGAACATTCTAAAAATCCACGTTATGTCAATTTTGTAGTTGAAGCATTTAAATTACCAAAAAATCAACCTTCAGATTTGCTTAATATTGATGAGACTAAACCAGGATATTACATTATTAGTGTAACAGAAATATACTCTGCTCAAACTCAATCTCTTGAACAGGTCAGACCACAAATAGTAGATGAATTGACCTTAGCTAATAAAGTAACACAAGCTACAAAAATCGCTAATGAGTTAGCTAGTAAAATCAATACTCCAGAATTTACAATGAGTATAAAAAATTATTCGCCTAATGTAACTGTTACTTCTATGAATCTACCAAGACCTAATGAAAGTGAAATTTATCATTCAAATTCGGTTATTCCTTTTGCAACTCAAGTAGAGATTTTTGAATTAAAGCCCAATGAGGCTTCTAAAGTCTTTCAGACAATACCAGGAGACATAGCATTTGCTATAGCTAGAACTCTTAATAAAAACACTGCATCTTTAACTAAAGAAGAAGCTAAAAATATCAAAAATAGCCTAGGTTATAACTTAAAATCAACTATCTGGCAAGATTTCATACGTTATTTAGAACAAAAATATACAGTAGAAATCCACTCCGATATATTAAATCAAATTGAAGATTGATCTATTTTAATTACTTCTTGTAGTATTTTGTGATGCTTCCTCACTATTCAAATACTCTTTTGCTTCATTTTCAAGTGCTGCTATTGCAGGAGGAGAAAGCTTGGAAGTAAGTTGCTCTTGCTTTTTAAGGGCATTTTTAGATTCAGCAGATAATGCATCATATTTTTCTTGAGCTTGAGCCCTTAATAAGATTATCAGATCTTGGTAACTCTTAATTTCATCCTTAACTGCTTTAGGCCAGGTTGATATTTCTTGTTTTATTTCAATCACCACCTTACGATCTTCATCTGATAAATCATTAATAATGCTTTCAGTGTCCTCAGCAAACGCATTAAAAGAAATGATTGCAACTAAAAAACATAATAATTTTGTCATCTTTTACCAATAATTAATATTGTACTCAAACTAAGTATCTTCTTATAATATTATATAAATAATAAATTTAGCAAGACTTTATCTACTTGCCAAATTTATATGCTTATAATATAAAGAATTATGATCAATAAAAGTGCCAAAAATAAAACTATTACTCGGCTTGCTGCTACGCAAGCTATATACTTATATGATCTTAGTAATTACCAATCCGATATAGCTTTAGAAAATATTATAAATTACTACAATACCCAAAACCCTTTAGAAGAATACGATATACTATCCACAGAACAACTTAAATTAATTGATAAAAACTTTCTAAATAAAATCTTTCAAGAAACCACTCAAAATTTAGAAAAAATTGATACCAAAATTACTAGCTTGTTAACTAAGCAACAAAATATATCTCAATTAAGTAGCATGTTAAGAGCTATATTACGAGTTGGAGTTTGTGAACTCCTATTTTTTCCTACACCATATAAAGTTGTAATTGATGAGTATGTCACTTTAGCTAAAGATTTTTATAGCCTTACAGAGGTGAACTTTATCAATAGCATATTAGATAAAGTAGCAAATCAGGAACTAAAACATGAATGAATTCGAGTTCATCTCTAAATTTCTTCGACCTTTAACTAATAATAACCCTGCAGCCCTAAACTTAACTGATGACGCCGCAGTAATTTCCAGTTCTCAAAATTTAGTTATTACTACCGATACGCTTACTGAAAATACTCATTTTTTTAGTAATACTGATCCTAAAATTCTAGCTAAAAAACTTATAAGGGTGAATATTTCAGATTTAGCTGCAATGGGTGCTATACCAAAATTTTACCTTTTAGCTGCTACCTTACCTTCGAATACTAGCATAGATTGGATGAAGCAGTTTGTTTTAGGATTAGCAGAAGAAAATCAAGAATTTAATATTTCTACATTGGGCGGAGATACTGTAAAACATAAGGGGCCTCTAGTTTTAACTATAACTGCTATTGGAGAAATTCCTAAATCGCAACAAGCTATTACTCGCAGTAAAGCACAAATTGGCGATGATGTTTATGTTACTGGGACAATAGGTGATTCAGCTCTTGGATTATTAATTCAACAAAATAAATTAAAAGCTACATCAACTCAGGCTCAATTTTTAATTTCTCGCTACAATCTACCATCTCCACGTATAAATATAGGTAATGCTCTACTTGGTATAGCAAATAGTATGATAGATATTTCTGACGGCTTAGCTCAAGATGCAGAGCACATTGCTAATAATTCAGAAGTTAAGCTTATCATTCATAGCGAAAAAATGCCTCTTTCTCCTTCAACAAGCCAGCTACTACAGCATCATTCTTCACTATTAGAGACTATTTTATCTGGAGGAGATGATTATGAATTATTATTTACTGCCCCTCCTCATTTTGCTGAAGACATTAAGCAAATCGCCAATAATACTCATGTTAACATAACTAAAATTGGTCAGGTAACTCAAGGTCAAGGAGTTGAACTACTAGATGAAAATAATAACCTCTTAAAATTAGCTCAAAAAGGCTATTTGCATTTATAATTACTTATTTTTCAATATAAACTTCTTACTACAATAAGGACAAACTGCTTCGCCTTCTGCAGGAATAATCTCTAAATATATCTTAGGGTGACCTTCTATACCGTTTCCCCCATCACATGATACGTAAGGAGTTTTAGTGTAAACAATATCATTTTGTTGTTTGCTCATAATTTTCTCCTTTAAACTATTTGTATAATATTTCACCACTAACTATATTATTGTCAAGCACTGCCTTAACAAAAATTTCTGTTGCTTCATCAGGTTTTAACCACGCATCTTCATCTAAACCAGGCATAGCATCTTTTCTAAGCTTAGTTCCCATATTCCCTGGATTAATTAAATTCACTCTAAGCTTGGTCTTTAGATTTTCAGCTGCATAGATTTTTACTAAATTCTCCAAACCAGCTTTAGAAACAGAATATGCCCCCCAGTAAGGAGAGACAGTCTGAGTAACATCACATGTTACAAAAAGCGCCCTACCATTTAAAGATTTTTGCAAAAGTGGGTTCATCACTCTAATTAAATGCCAATTAGCAGTTAGATTAGTAGCAATTACTTTATCCCAAACTTTGTAATGAAAATGATCCAATGGACTTAACTCACCCAAAATTGCAGCGTTCCCGACTAATATATCAATATGACCAAATTTTTCGGCGATTTTCTGTCCTAATTCAGCTATCTTAGGAAAATCCATTAAATCTAGCTGAACTATAGTTGTTTGACTACCATGCTCCTGCGCATAATCATCAATTGCTTCTAACTTACTTAAGTTACGCCCAACTATAATAACATGAGCGCCTTCAGAGATATATCTCTTAGCAATAGCGGCTCCTAAGCCATTTGAAGCGCCGGTAATCAATGCTATTTTTCCTGCTAGCAATTTTTGCGACATAGTTACTTAGCAGCGGAAGGATTTTGATTGATCATTGAATTATATTGAGTAATCAAATTTTCAATATCTTTCATAATTGAATAATATTGCTCTGTGTTTTTGCCGCCATCAAGACTTATTTGTTGATTAAAATATTGATGATAATTATTAGCAACCTTTTCAAGCACAGCTACTTTAGTAGCTGCTTTAGCTGAAGTATCTTGCAATATAATTAAATCGTTATCTGAGATACTATTTAATACAGGCTTAGGCAATGAATTAAGAACTTTGTTTGTAATCTTGATATTGTCCATTTTAGCAGTAGAAAATGTTAATTGTTTTTCATTTTCATCTACTGCTTCTTGCATTGATTCTTTAAGATCACGCTTGAAGTTAGGAGGTAATAATGAGGCAATGATATCAGAGCCTCTAGATAACATGACAAGTGATTTTGAATCTTTTGCCCAACTAGGTACTTGGTCATTACTATTGGTATTAGCATTTTTGCTATTAATATATATATCCGGAAATAATAAAGTTAAAACATAGAATATTACACAGGCTATGACACACCCACGAACAAAACCAAAAGTCAAACCAATGGATCTATCTATTAACCCGCCACACATACCTTTTATTAAGGAAGCTATAATGCTATTAAAAACAGCTAAAATAATAGCTGCACCAATAAAGGTTATAATAATAGCTGAAACTTCAGATACTGAATGGCTAAAATTATACTTCTCAATATAAGGAACCAGAATTGAAGAAAAATTTATAGCAATAATTGCAGCGATAATCCAACCTACTAAGGACAAGGCCGATTTAATGAACCCTCTAGCTACCCCAAACAAGATAGAGATACCAACAATTATTATAAAAACAATATCAAAAGCTACTAAAGAAGACAGATTAATCATAATATTTCTAAATTATTTTATATTTATACATTATAGCAGAGATTTGTTTATAAAATAAGTAAAGACTTTATTTATTTTATAATTTATATTTAAAATATCATGAAATTCAAACAAAATAAAAATAAAAATGTTACAGTTTTTAATTGTTTTACTTTTTAGTAGTATTTCATTCCTAGCAAATGCTGATGAAGAAAAAATCCTTAACATATACGGCTGGGCTAATTTTATTCCACCAGAAATAATAAAAAAATTTGAACAATCTTCAAATATTAAAGTTATTTATGATGTTTATGATAGTGATCAGATATTAAATGCTAAACTTATGTCTGGCAAAACAGAATATGATCTTGTTATGCCCACAGATAGCCCATTTTTAGGAAAAGAAATAAAGCTTGGTGTATATCAACCGATTAACAAAACTTCTCTCAAAAATTATCACTATATTAATCCCGATATTTTAAGGCAACTATCTATCGACGACCCTAAAAATACCTATTCGATACCATGGTTAATTAATACTGTGGGAATTGGCTATGATGTTGATAAAGTTAAAAAATTACTGCCTAACGCTTCTTTAAATAGTCTAAGCTTAATTTTTAATCCAAAAAACGCAGAAAAATTATCAGAGTGTGGCATTGGTCTAATCAATGCTTCTACTGAAGTTATTTCAGCAGCTTTAGTATATATCGGCCTTAACCCTAATAGTTCTAATCCGGAAGATTTAGATAAAGCTAAAGACGTATTATTAAAAATTCGTCCTTATATAAGAGAGATTAATTCCTCTGATTATATAGCTAATTTTGCAAATGGAGACTTATGTGTAATATTTGGTTACTCAGGGGATATTTTTCAAGGTATTCGTAGAGCGAAAGAAGCAGGTAAAAACAACCTAGAATATATACTACCTAAAGAAGGTTATATGGTTGCGTACGATATGTTGGCCATTCCTACCCATGCCAAACATCCTAACAATGCTTTAAAATTTATTGAATTCTTGTTAGAGCCTAAAATTACTGCACAAACTAGTAATTATTCAGGATTTCCTAGCACAATTACTGCTTCACATAAATTTTTAGATCCTAATATTCGTAATAATCAATATTTCTTTCCCTCAAACCAATTATTTAAAAAAAGCTATAGAAGTGCTTTACAAAGCTCTAACTTTGTTAGAAAAAGAAATAGAACTTGGACTAACTTTGTTAGTTCATATTAAAACATAAAATTTTGTAGAAAAAAATGGGTGAACTAATTTCCAGAAGTAAGAAAATCAATCAAAACGCTAAGCCTTTACTGCATATTGAAGGCATTACTAAATACTATAATGATGGCACACCGGCTATCGATAATGTAAATTTAACTATTAATCAAGGCGATCTTTTTGCATTGCTTGGACCTTCAGGCTGTGGCAAAAGTACTTTACTTAGAATCATAGCTGGTTTTGAAAAACCTACCTCTGGCAGAATTATCTTAGCAGATGAAGATATAACTAATCTTGCCCCTTACAAAAGACCTATTAATATGATGTTTCAATCTTATGCCTTATTCCCACACATGACCGTAGAAGAGAATGTAGCATTCGGTTTAAAACAAGAAAACCTCTCTAAGAATTTAATTCATGAGCGAGTTTATGAAGCGTTAGAAATGGTTGGTATGAGCAAATTTGCTCAACGCAAACCTCATCAATTATCTGGAGGTCAAAAACAAAGAATAGCTTTAGTAAGAAGTTTAGTAAAACAACCAAAAATATTGTTACTAGATGAGCCTCTTGGCGCCTTGGACCCTAAAACCAGAGAACAAACTCAACTTGAGCTAATTAAAATTCAATCTTTACTTGATATAACTTTTATTATGGTTACTCATGATCAAGAAGAAGCCATGGCTTTGGCAGATTCAATGGCAGTAATGAAAGAAGGCAAAATATTTCAAGTTGGGACACCTCAAGAAATTTATGAATATCCTAGATCCCGTTTTGTAGCAGAATTTGTTGATTCAATTAATTTATTTGAAGGCAGAATTTGCAAAAAACGTAATACCAAAAACTACGTTGGATTAACTATTCCTGAAACAGATAAAGTTATTATGGCTTATTCTGAAGAAGGAGAAATTGGCGATATGGTATGGTTAGGGCTTAGACCTGAAGAAATCGATATCGATACTAAACCAGCTCCGAAAAATGAAAACCAAGTTATAGGAAAAATCATCGATATAGGATTTTTAGGTCAAAAAATTGTTTATCATGTTGAAATTGAAAATGATAAATGTGTGCATGTAACCGTTCCTACTTCTGAACGTAGTAAAAACCCAGGTTTTGTTTTGGGCAGGACTGTATATTTATCTTGGTATCATTCTGAAGGCGTAATTTTAAAAGAATAACTATGAATAACCTAAATAAATCATTAATCACATTGCCACCATTTATATGGTTAATCTTATTATTCTTTATTCCATTCATTATTATTTTTATTATTAGTTTTAGTGAATATGCTGAAGCAATCCCACCTTACAATTTATTTTTTGATTATGATCCTATAAACCACACATATAAATTTCAACCTGATTTCAGTAACTTCAAATTTTTGGTAGAGGACCCTATTTATTTAAAATCATATTTAACTTCAATTAAAATTGCCTTTATCTCCACAGTTTGTACATTACTAGTTGGTTATCCTATAGCTTTAGGAATTGTAAACACTAGGAAAACAGTACAAAAGTTATTATTAATGCTTATCATGGTTCCTTTTTGGACCTCATTATTAATACGAGTTTATTCCTGGTCTATTATCCTCAAAGGCTCAGGATTACTGAATACATTTTTAATAGCTACCGGCCTAATTGAAACACCTTTACAACTTTTTAATACTCAGTTTGCAGTAATACTTGGTATTGTCTATTGCTACTTGCCATTTATGGTATTACCCCTATATATTGCTATTGAAAAAATAGATTCTTCATTGATTGAAGCCTCATTAGATCTTGGTTGCACCCCTTTTAAATCATTCCTAACTGTAATATTACCTTTATCCTTACCAGGGATAATTGCTGGTTCAATGTTAGTATTTATTCCTGCAGTTGGCGAATTTGTTATCCCAGAATTACTTGGAGGACCACATGTTTTAACAGTAGGGAAAGTGATTTGGAACGAGTTTTTTCAAAATCATGACTGGCCTATTGCTGCTGCTCTTACTGTTATTTTAACTATATCTTTTGTAATACCAGTAATGATTGCCCAAAAACTATTAGTAAATGAAAAGGAAAATGTCGAATAGAATATCTTGGTCTAAAATTATCATGGGTATAGGATTGTTATTTTTATACACTCCTATATTTATTTTAATATTATACTCCTTTAATGCATCTAAACTAGTTACAGTATGGTCTGGTTTTTCAACGCATTGGTACAGCACTCTATGGGCTGATGAAGAACTTATGAATGCAACCTTACATAGTATTGAAATTGCCTCTTATTCAGCGACGATAGCAGTAGTTTTAGGCACAATGGCTGGCATAGCTTTATCTAGATTTAGCTCATTTTTTGGCAGAACATTATTTACAGGTATGCTATCTGCTCCTTTTATTATTCCAGAAGTTATTACTGGCTTTTCATTACTATTAATGTTTGTTGCCGTTGAGCAATTAATTGGCTGGCCACAAAAAGGTATATTAACAGTAATTTTAGCTCATTCCACTATTGGTATTGCCTACGTAGCAATTATCGTTCAGTCACGTTTATCTTCTTTCGATCGTTCATTAGAAGAAGCCGCTCAAGATTTAGGCGCTACTCCATTAAAGGCATTTATGGTAATAACTTTACCGATTATCGCTAATAGTTTAGTAGCTGGTTGGCTTTTATCATTTACTTTGTCTTTAGATGATTTAGTAATTGCGAGCTTTACTGCTGGCCCTGGTTCCACCACTTTGCCAATGCTAATCTATTCTAGAGTTAGGTCAGGGATAAGTCCTCAAATTAATGCCTTAGCAAGCATAATGATAGGTTTTGTAATTACTACAATTTTTGTTGCATATTTGATAAGCATAAAAAAGAGTAATAAATAAAATTATTTCTCTTATTTTATCGGTACGAATTGACCAATTACTTTATAAAATTGATCGATTGATACAGGCTTTGCCATATAAGCCTGACAGCCAGATTTCATGATTTTCTCTTTATCATCTTTCATCGCAAAAGCAGTTACTGCAACAATAGGAACCTCTGCTATTTTAGGATGATCTTTGATTTGTTTAATAATTTTCAAACCTGACATCCCATTTAATTGAATATCCATTAAGATTAGATTAGGAGAATGTTTTAACGCAGCTTCTAAAACCTGTGAGCCATCCTTTATAGATATTACTTCAAAATCCTTGATAACTAATAAATCATGGAATAATTTCAAATTTAATTCATTATCTTCAACTACCAATATTTTCATATTAGCAAGCGAAGCATTTTTATCCTTTCTTTTCATAATAATATGCTAAATTAACTGAATTTATTATTATAATGCCCTAAGTTGATTAACAAAATATTAATAAAACACGATTTAAATAATATTTTTAATTATTTGTTCATTAATTGGTTTTTGTTCAACAATTATTCTATATGCAAGATCAAATACTGGCAAAGTTAAGTTTAGTTTTTTAGAAATTTGATATAACGGTTTAACTGTATAAACCCCTTCTACGTTTTGATCTAATTTTGCATCAGGATCAAAACCGCCATTATGAGCGATTGTTACCCCCATACATGTATTACGAGATTGTTTACTGTTGCAAGTTAAGAAAATATCTCCAATACCACCAGGCTCAAATATAGTATTTAAATCTCCTCCTTTTGCTTGAACTAGCTGAGCAATCTCTTTAATGCCTTTAGTTAATAAAGCAGCCTTAAAATTCTCTCCCAGTTTTAAGCCATCTGCAATTCCACACATAATTGCTAAAACATTTTTCAACGCACCACATATTTGCACACCCAAAATATCATGAGTCGGGTATAGGTTAAAATTTGGAATAGACAATTCTCTAGCTAAATAGTTAGCCACAGTGGCATCTTCACACGCAATGGAAGATACAGCCGGCATATTTTGTATAATTTCATTAGCAAAATTAGGGCCAGACAAAGCCGCTATAGCATTTGTTGGTAATAATTCATGCGCCACTTCACTCATTAAATAGTTGCTATCATTTTCTATTCCTTTTGAACATAAAATAAATATAGCATCTCTTTTAAATAACCCAACTATCGAAGCACAAAATGCTCTTACAGCATGCGCAGGCACTACTATAAAAACCACATCACTATCAATAATATCATTTAATGAAGAAGAAAATTTTATATGTTCATTTGGCAAAGCTTTAGAAATATCACGTGTAAAAACTGTAACTTCAAATTTGGCACTATATAATTTAGCCAAAGCAATACCCCAAGCTCCAGAACCAATAACAGCAATTTTATTTACAGCTATAAATTTATGCATTTTCTACTCGCTTAATTGCAAAACTTAAATCATTATTATCAATCTTAATGTCAGACCTATACTCATATTCATTAGCCTCATCACAGCTGATTTCTTGAGATAAAGTTTGATTACAAATATATTCACGATGTATATCAATTGCTTTAATCAATTTTTCATCCCCTCTTATATATAATTTAATACGATCGCTAATATGTAAATTAGCATCTTTTCTAGCTTGTTGAATAGCTCGTACTATATCTCGTGCCAAACCCTCAAAATAAAGCTCTTCGGTAATATTAGTATCTAATGATACTATCGCATCTTGTGAATTAAGTACCGTAGCTCCTTTATCAAAGGTCTCTAATACAATTTCAAATTCACCTGCAACTAATATTTCTTCACAAATTTTTAATTCATTCTTGTGAGGATCCAACTCCCAATTTTTATTTTGAGCATCAATAATTTGCTTCATCTTGTGTGGTAATCTTTTACCAACAGCCGGGAAGTTAATTTTTAACTTTCGTGCTATATGCTGATCTATATTTTCTGAAATCACCACTTTTTTAACATTCAACTCTTCTTCTATTAGTTTAGAATATTGCTCTAACTTATTGTAATTCTTGCCAACTATTGTCAATGTAGATAATGGTTGTCTAATCCTAATATTTTGCGTATTACGGATATTTAAAGCAGCTGTACAAATTTCTTGCACCTTATCAATATCTGCTACTAACTGCACTTCTTTAGGAAATAAAGAACTATCTGGATAATCAGTTAAGTGAATACTTATATCACCTTTTTTATCACTAGCTGAGGTTAAGCCTAGATAAATACTTTCTAAAGTTATCGGTAATAAAGGTGCTGCAGATCTGCATAAATCATGGAGCACTGTATATAGAGTATCATATGCTTGTTGTTTATCTTGGTCTTTCTCGCTTTTCCAAAATCTATTGCGATTGCGCCTTATATGCCAATTATTCAGGACTTCGATGAAGCTGTGCACCAAATTACAAGCTTGGGCTATATCATATTGATCCATAGCTTGTTCAACATCTTTAATCATTACCCCAAGTTTGGATAAGATATATTGATCATTAAAATTATCACTTTTATAAGATAATTTTGCTTTTATATGATCAGAATTAGCATATAGAGTGAAAAAATTATAAGCATTCCAGATAGGCTTTATGGTTAATCTGATCACATCTCTAACCATACTACCATCTTTATCTATTAATAGTTCCTGCCCTCGCATAACTGCAGAAGAAGCCATAAAAAACCGCAAAGCATCAGAACCATATTGAGTAAATAAATCTTTAGGATCAGCATAATTATTTAGCCTTTTTGAAAGTTTTTGTCCTTTTTCATCTAATATCACACCATGACAAATACAATTTAAAAATGGCGGCTTATCAAATAAAGCAGTAGACAATACCATCAACGTATAAAACCATCCGCGGGTTTGCGCCACATACTCAACTATAAAATCAGCAGATGGATATTTTTCAAACCTTTCAACATTTTCAAAAGGATAATGTAATTGCGCATATGGCATCGAGCCACTTTCAAACCAACAATCGAAAACATCCGGTACTCTGCGCATAAAAGATTGCCCTGTTGGGTCATCTGGGTTTTTACGTACTAGTTCATCAATAAATGGTTTATGCAAATCTGTAATTTTGACACCAAAATCATGTTCAAGTTCTTTAATTGATCCATAAACATCAACCCGTGGGTATTTGGGGTTGTCAGATCGCCAAATCGGCAAAGGCGCTCCCCAAAACCTATTTCTACTAATAGACCAATCCCTAGCATTTTCTAACCATTTACCAAATAACCCATCTTTTATATGGCCAGGTATCCAGTTAATCTGCTGGTTGTTTTTTAACATATCATCTTTTATAGCAGTAACTTTAACATACCAAGAT
>JAGVLN010000018.1 GCA_020049805.1 Rickettsiales bacterium | reverse complement strand
ATACAGCCTTGATTACGTAAGTAATGAATGCTAGTGCAAGTTATGGTATTTAATAAATTAATTACTTTATTAAGGCTTCTAGGAAGAAAAGAGTTTGTATCGATTTTAGATAGTAGAGGTATTAACAAATAAAATATTAATATCGAGGTTAGAATTATCATAATCTGCTTAATAATATCAGTTGATGTGATAGAAAGATTTAATGGTTGAAGAATGAATGTCGCTATTATGCAACTTATCGTTAACACCAAACAGGCAAATATATTATTTTTAGGAGAGTCTACTTCTTTTAATGATGTAACAGAAGATAATTTAGGTTTTATAAAAATACACCATATTAATTTGGAGGCGCTTAAAGTGGAGCCTACTGACCATACAATTAACCATATTTTTAATTCTTCCTTATTTATAATATTTATTAAGGAAATTTTGGTTAAATAACTTAACGTAAAAGGGAATGATACACTGGATAAAATTCCGATTAAACCACAACTAGTAAACCATTTTAAATTGCCCCAGTGTAACTTAATAGCATTGTGATGATCTTTGTTGGTATGAGCGACTATATAACTTGCACATAACATTAATAAAGCTGTATAAACAGTACTATAAAAGATCATTACTACTAGGCTATACATTCCATCTATATTACCATAACCTATAAAGCTTAATATAAGTCCGAGATGATTAATTAAAATAAAGCATATAATTCTTCTTACATTAGGTTCTATAAGCGCGTGAATTATTCCATATAAGGCCATTAACATTCCTACGTAAATGAGTATTTTACTGCCGAAAAATAATTTTAATAATAAGAAACAAGTAGTTTTGGTAACATAAGCAGAAAGAAATATGCTTCCAGTTGGTGTAGCTCTAGGATAACTATCGGTTAACCAAGAAGAAAAAGGTGGAATTGCAAAATTAATTAATAAACCTAATAGTAGGCTATAAGTCACAAAATTTGCAGAATCAAGCTGAATATTATTTATATTATAAGTAGGTATCATTGTAGGGCTGCCTATTAATCCAATTAATATAAGCACGCCTGCTAACATATGCATTACAAAATATTTTATACCAGCATGACTAGCATTTTTTGTATGCCCATTAAATATCATTAATGTAGATGCTATTACCATTAGTTCTATCAAGCTGAATATTAATAGCATGTTGCTGCTAAAAACTATGATTATAGAGCATATACAAGATATTATTCCTAATTTTATATCTAATGTGCTTCTGGGTTTTCCCCAGGCAAATATTATACCAGCCAATAATACTATTAAGTAGCTGATACAAAATAATTCTGGATAAACGTAAATTGTAGATAATGATGTCATACTACTCAGCATTATTATTTTCTAGGTGAAAAAATGGAACGCAGTATTGAAGGAACGAGCAAAATTACTACAAATAATACAAGACCTATGAACAAATATATCCCTGAGGCGAGAAATATCCAGCACAACACACCAAGTAAAGCTATAACAAGCAAGATAATAGATTTAATTTTTAAAGACATATTCATAACTAATCCTTTCTATTATATTAATAAAATAATCTAAGTAAAAACCCATTAGTACTAACATGCAGCTAGTAATTAAAATTGATTGTAGCATGGTAGAGCTGAGTTCTTCATTATATACTACCCTTTTAGGGTTTTGGAACTTACCGAAATATACTAAATGAATTATTCTTATAAAATAATAGCTTGAAAATAATATACTAATAATTATCACTACTATAACTGCTATATCCATATTAATTAATGCAGCTTTTAAGGCATATGCTTTACTAATAAATCCTCCTAATATTGGTAATCCTATAATTGATAAAGCAGCAATAGTAAAAATTCCCATTGTTAAAGGCATTTTTTTACCTAAACCTGAGAAGTCTTCAATATTTGTAATTTTGGTATTGCAATAAAGATATCCTGCTACCAGAAACAAAGTAATTTTTGCAAGAGCATGACTAATGATGAGTAATAAAGATGCTTGAATTGCGAAAGGGGTGAGCATAGAGGCTATTAGTAAACATAATGAGAGCTGATTGACAGTAGAATAGGCTAAAAGCTTTTTAATGGTTTGTTGCTTGATTGCTGCAATAGAAGACACGATAACAGAAATAGATGCTAGGATAGTTATTAAGTTATAGTCAGCGCTAAAATTCTGTACAGATTTTGCTAAGTAATCCAAGCCAAATCCATATATCATAAATTTTAAAATAATGACAATACCAGATTTTACTACTGCTACTGCATGTAGCACAGCGCTCACAGGTATTGGTGCTACCATTGCTTTGGGTAGCCAAAAATGCATTGGTACTATTGCTGCTTTTGCAGTACCGTATAATACTAAAATAGCTAAAATTAAGGTAGTTTGTAAACCAAAGTTAGAATTTGCAAATCCTCCTATACTAAATTCTGAAATTCCATTCAAATTAATATATGCAATAACTGGCAGAAATAGTGTTAACGAAGTAATTAGTAAAAAATATAGATAAAATCTTGCAGATTTTTGTTCATGATAAGTGCCAGTATTAGCTACCAACGGGTAAGTAAATAAAGTTAGAAATTCATATGTTATAAATAGCATCAATAAGTTATTACTAAACGCAATTAATATGGTGCAAAAAATTGCTAATGAGATAAAAATATAAAATTTTTTAGTATTAATTTCAGGGTTAAATTTTAAATAAGAACGTGAATATAAATTAGTGATAAACCATAAACTACTGCTAATTATACCAAGTATGCAGCCTACAGGTTCAATTACGAAATTTAATAAATAATTTATTTTTAAGAAGCTAGTATTGGTATTAGTGAATTCGATACTTAATAATATCATAACAATTGACATTATGAAGCTGCAGATAAGCATAATGTTATTATATCTATTACCTACATTAGAACTTAAACAAATTAACCCTACACTTAAGATCGGTATTAGGATTAACGTAAGTATTAAAAATTCAATTTTTACTTCAACCATAGGGCTTTTACACTATTAATAATAATTGAATCATAATAATAAAATCCTAATGCTAGGCCTATATTGAGTAAGGTTATTATCCCTATCATCGTTTCGGCAAAAATTGATTTTTTAGATGAGATAACAATAGAAGAATTTGGTTTTAAAAAATAGAAATTCTCTATAGGTCTCCAGAAATATACTATCGATAAGGAAGAGGCAATCAATACTATTACCAAAATAAACCAGGAATTATTTTGTATTAATGTTTTTATTAAATCAAACTTGGCCCAAAAGCCGAGGGTTACAGGTAAACCAATTATGCATATAGCATTAATTAGAAACGCTAATACTGCCCCAGGCGTAGATTTTGCTAATAGATTCAGTCTTAAATAATGCAAAGAATTTTGTTTATAGCAAATATATTCACAGGTCATAAATAAACCTAAAGAGCTAACAAGATGGTTAATGATTAACATCATTGCGATATTCATATCGAATTCGGTAAACCTACTTAAAGCTAGGATAATAAATCCAATTTGGGATACACTAGAATATATTAGCATAGAACGAAGATTGTTTTGGTAAATAGCGCAGATTCCTCCGAAAATCATTGCTATAGAGGCTAGTATAGTCAAAAATGGCTGCAGCCATAGATTTATATTTGATAGATAAATATATTCAGTCCCTAAAACGCTATAAATAATACGTATTAAAATATAGATACCTATTTTGGTACTAACGGCTGCAAAGAATGTAACAATAAAAGAAGAGCTATAATTATAACTATTCACCATCCAATAATGAAAGGGGAATAAAGCAGATTTTATCAATGCTCCTATCAGGAATATAGCTATACCAAATTGTACTATTTTTAAATGTAATATGTGGGATAATTGGGCATGCATGATACTGATATTTAGAGTGCCAGTCACACTATATAAAAAACATATACCTATCAAAATGAAAGTAGCTGCTAATGTCCCAATTATCAAATAATCAAAAGCAAATTTTAAACTTTTTCTGTTATTACTTATTGAAAGTAAGGCATAACTAGCTAGTGAAGATATTTCAATAAAAACATATAAATTAAACAAGTCATTAGTTAATAAAATGCCTGTAAATCCAGCTATGCAAATTAGGAAACATGCATAGAAATTTGAAAGTTTTTGTTTATTAATTTCTGCTTCAATAATTTTTTTACCAAAGATTAATACTGATAAGGCAGTAAAATTTAACATTAATAAAAATAAGCTATTGAACTGGTTAATATACAGTTCTATCCCAGCATGAATTGGCCAATTACCCATTACATAAGAGATAGTACTGGAGTTATCTAATCTTAAAATAATATTACTACAAGTAATAAAAAAATTTATGAAGGCAGCGCTTAAAGTAAGTAAGTAGGATAAATTAGGGTTTTTAATTAATGAATTTAATCCACCAAATATTATTGGTATAACAATAAGAGCAATAATCAATTGAGGAAAAATGTTAATATATAAATCAGTCATCTTTTTTTAAATTTATTATCGAAATTTCGTTATCATCTAATGTTCCATAGCTTTCTTTAATTCTTATCACCAATGCTAGCCCTACAGCTAAAGTTGCTAAACCAACAACAATAGCAGTAAGCATTAATACATGAGGTAGAGGGTTAGAATAAAGAATATTTGATTGGGCCGGATTAATAAGAATGGGAGGCTGCCCATTAGTAACCTTACCTAAACTGATAAATAAAATAATTATCGAGCTTTGTAATATAGATAAAGCTAATATTTTTTTTATTAAGTTATGATTTGCCATTATTCCATATAAACCTATAGAGAATATTGCAGCAAATGTTATATAAGGTGCATAATTAATCAGTATCATGGTTTGATATGTTCCTTATTGAGAATGAGAAATAAATTAAACATAAGGTACTAAAGACAGTAAATGCTATACCCCATTCAATTAAAGTGATACCTAATTCCTCTGGTAAAAAATTAGGCAATAAATCATATCTTAGAACAGAATAATCTAAAAAATTTCCGCCTTTTAATATGCATAAAACACCAGTACCAATATATAAAATAATACCAATAATTGCTAAATTTTTTAAGAAGTTAAGACTAATAGCCTCTAAGGTTATTTTATTGCCATGAACCAAGCTATGTAATATTATCGCTGATGCTAAAATAGCTCCTGCTTGAAAACCTCCTCCAGGGCCATCACTACCATTTATTTGAATATAAAGTGCGAATATTATTATATAAGGTAAGCTATAACGAATAATAGTAGTGAAAATTTTATTTTGCATTTTTTTTGATAGTTGTATTCTTAGGTTGAAGTATCATTATTACGCTGATTCCAGCAGTTAAGATTACTAAAGTTTCTCCTAAAGTATCATAGCCCCTATAGCTTGCTAAAATAGCGGCTACCACCGAATTTATACCAATATCCCTATGAGTGTTATCTAGATAATAAGCCGCGGTTTTATTAGTAATAGTTTCATAACTTCCAAATGGAAATAAGGTCAATATGATAAAGGTAAGGATTAAGAAAATAAGGAAGCATAATAGAAATATAAATAGGTTAAAGTTAGATTGGTCCTCGTTTATTATTAGGGTTTTTTGTACTACCAATAATATACAAGTACTAATGCAAGCATTAATTGCAGCTTCGGTTAAAGATACATCTGGAGCATCCATTAATATGTATAATAGCGCACAAATCAAGCTATAAGCAGCTAAAGTTATTATGCTATTTATTATATTGTTACTTTTTATTATTGTCCAAGCCATGATAATAGCCATTATCGATAAAATTATGATAAGAAATTGTTCTATAGGTATAACAGTATTAATCATAACTTATTGGTATCTTTAAAAATATTCACTTTTATTTTAGCTATAGGTTTTAATGCTGTAGCTATAGCAGCCTGCATCAAAGCAAAAGTATTAGTTGGGCTAGTAAGTATTATAATTCCACCTAGTATAATAAGTTTAGCGCTAGTAATGTTGAAGCCATTTAGTATTGATAGACCTAAAAGAGCTAATAAACATCCAGCATTATCACCAATACCGGCTGCATGCATTCTTGAATAAAAATCTGGCATCCTTATGCAACCAATGGCGCTTACTACAATAAAACAACATCCGATGATTAATATTATCCAACCTATGTAATCTAAAAATTCTGTCATTTTAAGTTTTATTATTCCGGAAATATTTTAAAAAACCTACAGTAGCAATATAACTAACAAGAGCATAAATAAAAGCTATATCGAGAAGATAATAACGTTGATAAAAGATGCTAATGACCGCTATTAAAACTATAGTATAACAGGTAAAACAATTTAATGACATAATCTTATCTATACTATTGTTAGCACTTAGTAAAGATAGAAGCATTATGACCATTGCTATTACAATTAGAATTATAGTTATATCAAACATAACCTATTTATAACTCCCTCTTATTTTTTTATCCATTTCTGACTTTTCTAAAGCTAAAGCATGTTTTTCAGTGATGGAATGAACAATAATATTATTATCTATATCTAAAGTAATCGTACCTGGTGTAAGAGTAATTGAATTAGCAAAAATTGTTTGAGGTAAATCATTTTGGTGTTGAGTTTTTATTTCAGATACTACCGGATTAATATCAATTTTTTTGTGGAGGCATAGTCTTATTACACTTAACGCAGATAAGATTACTTCTTGAAACAACCAACAGCAATAATTGATAATTTTCCAATTAAATTGCAGAGTTTTAAGGGAGTTTAATTTTTGTAATTTTGATGTAATGAATAAAGTTATAATTGCTAGGATAAAGCTAGTATAAATTTTGTTAATACTCACTGAACCTAGCATAATTATTGCAAATAATGTGATGGTTACTAACCATTTTACCAAGTTCATTAATTCTACTCTCACTATTTTGAAAAACTAATTTTAAATCTAACATTAAGTAAAAGCAATCAAATCTAGAGTTGAGATAAGGCGGATAATGAATTATTATGAATTCATCTTTTCAATTATCACTAAACCATTGAGAAGTAGATCTGGTTCAATAACATCAAATATCTTAGCATCATTATATAATATAGAAAACCCTCCAGTACCAATAGTAACAAAATTTTTATTGTCTTCAAAAACTTCCTTAGCTATTAGTTTTGTTAGATAAGTTATGGCAGCCAAATGGCCGTAATAAATACCAGATTGGATAGCATGAGTATTACTACTTCCAGCAACAGTTTTTGGAGCTATAATATCTATAGAGGATAATTTTTCGGTTGCTACGGCAAGGGAATGGGCTTGAGTTTGCATTCCAGGCATAATAATACCACTTTTAAACTCCTTTTTATTATTTACTGCAGCAATTGTCGTTGCAGTACCTAAATCTACTACAATAATATTGCGTTCTGGATATAAATTTATTGCACCTACGCAACCAGTGACTATATCAGCGCCTATTTCATGTGGATTTTTATACTTATTAACAATTAAACCAGTTTTAATTCCGACTTGCACTATAAAAGGATCAATATTGAAATATTTAATGCAAGCGCTTCTAATAGAGTAATTAATTGAGGGTACTACCGAACAAATACTAATTTTTTTTATTAAAGCAGGGTTTAAATCTTGTTCTCTAAGGTAGCTTCTTATAAATACGCCAAATTGATCGGAACTCCACCCTTGTTTAGTATTAATACGAAAACGGTGGGTAATTTCACTACCGTTATAGCAGCCACCATAAATTTGTGTATTACCAACATCAAGGCATAACATCATAGGTCTTCTCCATAATATATTTTTTATATAATTTACTTGCATAAATGATGCTTAGAGTTAGGATAACGGCAGGCATTAATGGGTTAAGAGTATTTAGTAGTTGTAAAATTAAAGGAGTAAACCCTCCAAATATTGCTGCTCCTAAGGAATAAAAAAACATTACACCACGGCACCGATTCTCCGGTTCAAATAATTGATACATTACTACACTACAGCATGCAGCATTCATACCTAAAATTGTTCCTAGCAATATATAAGCTAAATATAAAAACATTTCACTATATTGATGAGCACTAATTATTAACCCAAAGGAAATAGGTAAAATAATAATGCAGAATTTTATATTCAAGCTCATGATTTTTCGGGCGTTAGTTTTATCAATTATAATGCCAGTAATAAAGGAAGACACAGCACTTGCTAGTAAGCCTATTACTCCCATACCATAAGCTAAATTATGATGGTAGCCCAAAGATATTAAATATGGATTTAAAAATGCATGCATAGTATAAGATAATATGCCTAATAAAGCGCCTAGAATAACTACGATCATTGCTTCAGTTTTATGATTTCTTATCATATCTCTAATATTACTTAAGCCAATTTTATGTTTAGGTTTATTTTGAATCATTTTAATAAATTCTGGTGACTCAGCTAATTTACGTCTAATTAATACTCCTACCACAGCTAAGCTACTTCCTACTAAAAATGGTACTCGCCATGATAAATTAGTAGTGCTTAACAATAAGCCCATGGCCATAGCAAGCAACACGCCTAATGATCCACTACAACTGATAAATCCTGATACTCGTCCTAAAGCATGGCTTCCTAAATGTTCCATAGCAAAAATTTTAGCTCCTTTAATTTCACCACTGGCGCTGATTGCTTGTAAAATGCGACAGATAATTAATATAATTGGCGCCCATACTCCTATTTGTTCATAAGTAGGGAGTATACTAATAATTAAAGAAGGTAAAGCCATCAGCATTATTGATTGTTTTAATAGAGGTAACCTTCCGTAATGATCACCATACCAACCCCAAAACCATGAACCTATAGGATAAATTATTAAGGTTAACGCAAAGCTTAACATACCGAATAACAAAGAAATATTTGCAGATTCACTAGGAAAAAATTTAGGAGAAATTATAGTAAGCATCACTACATATAATGTATAATCATATAGTTCTAAAAAATGCCCTATAAAGGCAAAGGATAATATTTTTATTTTTTTTTGTGTAGATGATAATTCAGCAAATTGAATTGATTTGAATGGTACTTTTCGCATGATAAAGTCCTTATTTTTATATATTAAATTTTAAACCTATGAATCCCTGGGGCTTTCATGGCTCAAATACAATTAAGCAATTATAAAGTTAAAATTGATTAGTTGCTTTTATACTTATATGTTTTTTTTAATCTTTTGTCAATTTGCATGCTTTAATCTTAAATGCCTGCTTGTGTTCTGAATTTATCCAATTTAGAAATCATTCTTTTTTTAGAAAATTTTCTTATAACCTTTTTAGATTGCTCCTTAAATTCGGTAACAAGATTATCGTCATTCAGGTATTGTTTTAAGGCATCGTATATATTTTTATAAGTAAAACCTGGCGCAAGATTAATTCCTATGCCATTAACAATTTCCTTAAGGCCTCCATTTGTCGAGGAAATGGGAAAACACCCACATGTTATTGCTTCTAAAGCAACTCTACCAAAAGGCTCTTCCCAAATAGATGGAATAATAGCAATTTTTGCTTTGGCAAATAGTTTTAATACTTCTTTATAAGAAGTAAATCCTAGATAAATTACTTGATTCTCTACTAATTCAAGCTTTTGCATTACTTCTTTCTCATATTTAGTAAGTTTATTTTTGCCACCATTTAAAGTTGAGCTGCCAGCAATGGCTAATTTCCAATCTTTATTTTCTTTTAAAAATATCGACATAGCTTCAGCTAAAGGATAAACACCTTTTTCTGGAATAATCCTGCCAACAAAAACAACAATATTTTCTCTTAAATTTACCTGAGGAGTGAGATCAGGAGCGCAATTATAAATTACTTCACATTTGCTGTTATTCACCTCTATATCTTTGAAAAAATTATTTTTTACATAATCACTGACGAAAATAATTTTATCACAATTCATTAATAACCACTCTCTTTCTCTCTTAGTTTTAGAACCTTTAGTGTCGAGAGGATTATTATGAAAAAACAACCATAATTTTGTTTTTAGTTTTTTTTTGATTAAGTGATGCGCATATATTGGTCGGTTATGTATTTCAATTATTTTGGGAGTATTAACAATGGATTTTAAGTAATTATCTATATAAGTAGAAGAAGTTGTTTTAAAGAAGTGTCTTTTAATAGACAAGGCTGTGAAATTGATATCAGCAAAATATGGTTTGGTATCATTTCCACTAAAAACTGTAATAGATTGAGCATGCTTACTTAATTGGGATAAATCTTTAACATATAGAGAAATAGCGCCAAAGGAAATAGGGCTAAAACCCTCTTTATAAGGTAATAAAATATGAATTTCATTGCTAGTTTGCATTTTTGGTTTCACTTTTTCAAAGCTGTTAGTTTGATTTGAATCCCAATGAATTAGCCTTGATTGGTAGATTTTGATTCTTTTAGATATTTAAAATATAATTTTATACTTATTGGTATAGATAATATATAAGTTAATGATAAAAATGTAATTGTAATCCATGGCTTAATGAGCAATGATGCACTGATTAAACCTATTAATACTAACAATAAAGCTACTTTATCATGAGCAATAGCTACCTTTTTGATTGAAAAAGTTGGAATCCTGCTAGCCATAGCAAATGCTATTATAATCATATAACAGCCTATAGTTTTGGGATATTGTAAAAATGGAATTTCAGGCCATTCTAAACTCATTATTATTGGTAACATTACTAATATTCCTCCGATAGTAGTAGGAACGCCAACAAAAAACGAATTTTGCCAAGGTAATTTTTCTTTGGTTGTTATGAGCATAGCATTGAACCTGGCTAATCTGAGAGCGCAACAAACTACAAATATTAAAACAAAGGCCCAACCCATCCCTTTAGTTGGAATGGTATATAAAGCCCATAAATATAAAGTAATTGCTGGAGCTATACCGAAATTTAAGAAATCAGCCAAGGAGTCTAATTGAGCGCCAAAATCACTTGTTACTTGTAAGTATCTGGCGATCCTACCATCCATTCCATCAAGAAAGGCTGCAATAATTAGTAATACTAAACTATTTTCCCATTTATAATCGAAGGCATAGCGTATAGAAGTTAGTCCAACACATAAGGCAATAACAGTAATAATGCTTGGAAAGAGTCTATAAATAGGCAATGGGTAAACGCCTTTCTCAAGTTTATTATAATTTCTATTTTTTTTTAACATAAATTTTTAATCAATATAAGCTAAAATACTTTCTCCAGCTATTGCTAATTGGCCTTCTAAGATAGAAGGTTTAACTCCTTTAGGTAAATATATATCCATTCTACTACCAAATCTGATAATACCAAATCTATCCCCCGCTTTAACTGACTGCCCTTCGTGTAGGTCACATACTATTCTTCTTGCAATTAAGCCTGCGATTTGTACAAATATTATATCTTGACCGTTTGCCAATTTCATAGCCGCAAGCTGCCTTTCATTATGCACACTAGCTTTATCGAGCGAAGCATTAAAAAACTTACCATGATGGTAATAAAGTTTAGTAATCTTGCCTGTTGCAGGGACACGATTTACATGTACGTCAAAAACATTTAAAAATATACTGATTCTAGTTCGTTCTTCTTTACCCATTTCCAATTCAGCCGGAATAACTGCTTGCTCTATTTTCTGCACTATTCCATCAGCAGGGCTTAATATAAAATTATCACCGATTGGTGGAATTCGTTCTGGATCACGAAAGAAATAGATGCACCATAAAGTTAAAATTGTACAAATCCAGCTTAAGGGAAGCCATATCATTCCTAGGATAGCAGAAGCTGTTACAAATAAAAAAACAAAAACATAGCCATCTTTATGAATGTTAGGTATAAATTTTTTTAGAAAATCCATTATTTAGTCCTATACTATTTATTATTGGAATAAAGATAATTTTAATGAGAATATAAGCTAATTGGAAAAAGACTCATTAAACACGCACACAATATCACGACCGTGCCTTAACGTCAACCTGCTTGTTACTTTCTCTAAAACTATGTAATTACCTACTACTTGATAGTTAACCAAAGCTTCGTTGTTATCTGAAAGTACTTCAAAAAAAGCAGGTATAGATATATTTTTATTTTTAAATTCGAAATAAGTGAATTCTCCATCATCAAAAATTTTAATTGGCGCAATGTTCTTTGAGCCGCTAATAGTATAATTAAAATTATATTTTTCTGGATGCTTTAAATCTGGTCCAGTTGGTATAACAGTCTGACTATAATTTGTGATGTCTGAAGATTCTGGGTATAGAAACTTCACTGTAAATACTAGATTTGGATCGTTAATATCTTTTGCTGTTTTTGCATGAAGTTCAAAAAAATACATTCTTTGGTTAGTAATTAAGGTCATATTTGTGGTTGCGTCTGAATCAACGGGTTTTAAGAATATTCTATTACCAGAAGGAATTATTTGCCAAGAGACGGTATCTCCCATTGAAATGGTATCAATTGTTTCATTAGGAGCAAGTTGAATACTTCCTTGATAGCCGTAATAACCGGTATATTTAAAAACATCATTAGGGTTATACACTAAAACTCTAATTCTACTATCCATTGAGGTAGAACGCGGCTCTCTTATTGCATAAGCTGATAAAGCATGCAATGTGAAAAAAATTATTAATAAATATCTAACTAATATCATTTTGTTATGTTGTAGCCAGTGTTACGTTATATTTAGTTACTATAAAATTTAATTGTGAATTTATTGATTTTGAAAAATCATAATTATCTAAATAAAATCCTATGGTAGCTACCCATTGGTTAGTAGAAATGATCTTGGATTGATGATCATACAAAGTTGTTGTGAATCGCACTGTAGCTGTGCCTGTGTTTAGGTCTACAACTGTGTTATTGATAGCTGTGGTGATTATTTGAGTATCCTTATATAAAACAATAGGACTGCTAGGGTTCGAAATAATAAGATTTTGATAATAACTATCAAATAAAGGTTTAGTTGAGCTTCTAAAAATAAAATTATAATTATAGATTAAAGTGCTATAATCATACGACTCTCTGGCTTGAATATACTTACCACATAGATATTCTGCTACTACTTGTTTAGTAGTTTTTCCTGCTTGAGCAATGTTTTTAATAGTTGGGTAAACATATAAAGTACTAGGTAGGAATACCATTGTATTAACCTGCCTAACCCTTGGAAATACAGAGTATAAATTATAACTTGTAATCAAAAATACCGCTAAAAGAATAGTTACTATAGTAACTAGAATAGAGGTTTCAGACAACGGCTGTAGGTAAATTTTATTATACCATTGCCTTGCCTCAGCAAAATACTTACCACTATCAATGTCTTCGGCAATGAGTTTAGCTGTAGCTTCCATTTGTCTCAATCAACAATAATATTTCAATAGTAACACCCTTTTGGATTAAGTAAAAGCTATTATTTACTCTTTACCATATCTTCTAGGTTTACCCATTTATTATACTGTTCATCTGTAAGTAAACCAAGATTTATAGCAGCTTGCCGTAAAGTTAAATTTTCTGCATGTGCTTTTTTTGCTATTTTTGCAGCATTGTCATAGCCTATATGAGGGTTTAATGCTGTTACCAACATTAAGGATTGTTCGCATAATGCTCTTATTCTATCTAAATTAGGGGTGATGCCGATAACGCATTTATCAACAAAATTTCTTGCTCCATCACTAAGTAAATCAATTGATTGTAGGAGATTGTAGATCATAAGAGGTCTAAATACGTTTAGCTCTAGATGTCCATTAGAACCGGCAATAGTGATTGCAGTATTGTTGCCCATAACTTGTACGCTTAACATTGTCAGGGCTTCGCATTGGGTAGGATTAACTTTACCTGGCATTATAGAGGAGCCAGGTTCATTTTCTGGCAACTGTATTTCTCCTAGGCCGCTTCTTGGGCCTGATCCCATTAACCTTATGTCATTAGCAATTTTCATTAAGCTTGTTGCTAAAACATTTAAGCTACCAGAAACTTCTACTATAGTATCGCTAGATGCTAAGGCTTCAAATTTGTTAGGTGCAGTCTCAAATTTTATTCCTGTATATTCAGAAACTTGCTTTGCGAATTCTTCTGCAAATCCTTTAACACTATTAATTCCTGTGCCTACTGCTGTTCCTCCTTGGGCCAAAAAACATAGCCTTTTTAAATTATCATTAACTCGTTCTATGCCGAATTTAATTTGGGTAGCGTATCCAGAAAATTCTTGACCCAAAGTTATAGGAGTAGCATCTTGTAAGTGGGTACGGCCAATCTTGATAATGTTCTTAAATTCTTTAGATTTTTTTTCTAATGCCTCATGTAAGTAGTGAAGTGATGGTAAAAGTTTTTGAGTAATTTCTAGCATTGCGGAGATGTGCATTGCAGTTGGAAAACAATCGTTAGATGATTGGCTCATGTTAACATGATCATTGGGATGAATCGGATCTTTTGAACCAAGGGTTCCACCTAATTTTTCAATAGCAATATTTGAAATTACTTCATTTATATTCATATTGGTTTGAGTACCTGAGCCTGTTTGCCAAACTACAAGAGGAAATTGAGTATCATGTTTGCCAGAAATAATTTCATCAGCTGCTGTAATAATACTGTCTCCTTTGGTTTTATGTAATTGCCCTAATTTTACGTTTGATATCGCAGCACAGCGTTTGATGATCGCTAATGCTTTAATTAATGCTTTGGGCATTAATTCATTACCGATTTTAAAATTTTCTATGGATCTTTGGGTTTGAGCGCCCCAATAACAATTAGCTGGTACTTTTACCTCTCCTAAAGAATCTCTTTCAACTCTATAGTTTGTCATATATCCTCCGCTAAATACGAATTTCACCGTTTAATTTTTGTTTTATTATATTGATTATTTGATCAGAAATTTTTTGAATTTCTTCATTGTTTAATGTTCTATCTTGAGCTTGTAATTTTACTGAAATAGCTACTGATTTTTTTCCTGGCATAATGCCTTTACCCTGGTACACATCGAATATATGCACATCTTTAATTAAATGTTTGTCTAAATTTTTAATAAGTTGGCTAATATTACTAGCCATTATACTTTCGTCTAAAATAAAAGCAAAATCACGTAATACTGGCTGGAAGTCGGAAATTATTTCGTTTCGAGCAATTTTCTCATCTTCTAAAGGCATATTGTCGATTAGACACTCAAAAGCTACTATATTATTTGGTAAGTCAAAGTACTGTGAAATTTCTGGATGAATCTCGCCAAAATATCCAAGAATTTTCCCTTTAAATTTTATGCAAGCTGAACGAGTAGGATGGAAATAGTTTGGTAAGTTTTGTACATCTAGGTTGCAATCATCAGCGTTAATACCAAAAATGGATAAAACTAGATAAAGGTCTTTTTTAGCATCAAAAGCATCTACATTTCTAGGAGTTTCGTATAGATTTTTCTGAATATTAGTGCCAAACCTTACCCCTGAAATTGCCTTATATTGTTGATACTGATTATTTTCCCAAGAAAATATTGGTCCTACTTCAAAGAAAGCTAAATTTTGTAAGGAACGGTTATGATTTTTTTGTACTACCTCGATTAAATTTGGCAAAATTGAACGCCGCATTATGTCCAAATCGGAACTAATGGGATTTACTATTTTTAATTGCTCGGTAATAGGGGTAAATAGTTGTGCATTTTTAGATGACATGAACGACCAAGTTACTGCTTCATTCAGACCACTTGCTACCAAGGCCCTTCTAACTTGAGACAATGTTTTTTGCTGTTTAGTTAAAATTGGTTTAATTAAAGAATTGGTCGGTAATTTCAGGGATTCAATTTTATCATAACCATATACTCTAAGGATTTCTTCAATTAAATCCTCTGAAATATTTATATCATTGCGCCAGCTTGGTACTATGATTTCTAAGTTTTCACCTTTACTAGTATGTTTGAATCCTAAATTGCTTAGAATATTTTTTATTGTATCTAAATCTATTGAAAGACCTGATAAGGAACATATTTTATTCACGTCTAAAACTATAGTTTTAGGTGCTGATTCTATAGAACCAACTACCACAAATTCACTATAGCTACCACCGCATATTTCTATTATCATATCACTTGCGATTTCGGACCCTAGCATAATAAATTGTGGGTCCAACCCACGTTCGAATTTATGTCTTGCATCACTATCAATAGAATGCTTTCTACCTGCAATACTTACCAATTGTCTATTAAAAAGAGCTGATTCGAGAAATACTTCCTTGGTTTGCAAGCTACATCCAGAGCTAGATCCACCCATGATTCCCCCTAGGGCTAAAACTTTTTCATCGTCAGCAATAATGGTTTCTCCACCTTCTAAGGTATAAGTTTTTTCATTCAGAGCATCAAATTTTTCTTCGGTTAGAGCTTTTCTTATTGTTAATGTTCCATGAATTTTTTCTGCATCAAAAACATGTAGTGGCCTTCCAAAGCTATAACTAATATAATTAGTAATATCTACTAATGCAGATATTGGCTTCTCACCTATTGCATTAAATAAATCTTGGAGCCATTTAGGACTTTCACAATTTTTTACTCCATTAAAGTATCTACCAGTAAAAATTTGGCATCCTTCTTTATCTTCGATTTTTACTTTCACAGGATTTTGTTTTAATGTGGGTTTTGTGTTTACTATCGGTAAAGGTTTTAATTTTCCTATACCTTTAGCTGCAAGATCTCTAGCAATACCATATACTCCTAAGCAATCTCCACGATTTGGTGTAATAGAGAGTTCTATTACGGGGTCGGTAAGATCGGCGCGTAATGTTAAAAATTTTTCCCCGATTTTTGCTGTTGTTGGTAATTCAATAATGCCTTGAGCATCCCCTTGAATTCCTAATTCTTCTGCAGAACATAACATGCCATTACTTTCTATGCCTCGGATTTTAGTTTTTCGTATTACAATATCCGTCTTAGGCATTGCAGTACCTAATTCTGCTAATACTACCTTAATTCCTTGTCTAGCATTAGTTGCTGCACAAACAATATTTAGTATTTCTTTACCATTGTTTACTTGGCAAAGTTTTAAACGATCAGCGTTTGGATGAGGCTCTGTATTAATGATTTCTGCTATAATAAATTCATCTAGTTCCTTACTATGATCAGTTACTGATTCTACTTCTAATCCTAGTGATGTAAGAGCATTGCATATTTCTTCTAACGGAACATTAGTGTCTAAGAATTTTTTTAACCACGATAAGGTAAATTTCATTTTTAGCTCCTTCCAGTTACGGTTGGTATATCATAAAAATGAAATCCGTATTTTTTTAACCAACGTAAATCACTCTCAAAAAATGTACGTAAATCTGGAATGCCATATTTAAGCATAGCGATTCTCTCTATACCCATGCCAAAAGCAAATCCCTGAAATTCATTAGGATCAATGCCAACATTACTTAATACAGTTGGATGGACCATACCACATCCTAAAATTTCTAACCAGCTTTCTCCTTGACCTATGTTGATTTGATTATTTATAAGGCTATACCCAATATCTACTTCTGCAGATGGTTCAGTAAAAGGGAAAAAACTTGGTCTAAATCTTATATTTAGATTCTCTATTTCAAAGAATGCTTTTAAAAAATCCATCAAACACCCTTTTAAATGGGCCATATTAATATTTTTATCAATACATACACCTTCTACTTGATGAAACATAGGGGTGTGGGTCATATCTGAATCGCATCTATAAACTCTGCCTGGAGCAATAAACCTGAAAGGCGGTTTTTCTCCTGACATTTTCCTAATCTGGACTGTCGAAGTATGCGTTCTAAGTAATTTATTAGCGACAGGCATATAAAAGGTGTCATGCATCTGTCTAGCAGGATGGTTTTCTGGAATGTTTAAAGCAGTGAAATTATTAAAATCATTATCAATATCTGGACCTTCAGCTAAACTAAATCCCATTGAGCCAAAAATATTAATTAGCTCATCTGTGACTTGCGATATTGGGTGAATTGTTGCTTGCGGTTGTTCTCTAACAGGTAGAGAAATATCAATTTTTTCAGAATTTAATTTTTCTTGGATAAGCTTTTTATTCAATAGAGATTTATGTTGTTCAAGTTTATCATGGATTTGTAATTTAAAACCATTGATAATTTGGCCAAATTCTCTTTTTTCATCTGCGGAGAGAGAAGATATCTTTTTTAATTCTTGAGTTATTAGGCCGTTCTTGCCCAAATATTCTATTCTTTTATTTTCTAGATCTTCTAACGAAGCAATGTTATCAATTGATTTAAGTAACTCTGATACATCTTGCTTAATGTCTGCCATAAGATCGCACTATCAGATTTAGAATTATGCTGATTTTTTGTTAGCTATTGCTTCCTTAACCTTTGAAACTACATCTGCAAATAAATTTGGAGTTTTTACTGCCATCTCAGCCAAAACTTTTCTATCTAAAGAAATGTTAGCTTTATTTAAACCATCAATGAATTGTGAATAAACCAAACCGTGCATACGCACAGCAGCATTTATACGTTGAATCCATAGTCCTCTGAAATCACGTTTTTTATTGCGACGATCGCGGTAAGCATAACGTAGGGCTTTTTCTACTTTTTCAATTGCAACTGTAAAGCAAGTTTTAGCTCTGCCTCTATATCCTTTGGCTAATTTGAGAATTTTTTTATGACGAGCTTTGGTTGTTTTACCACTTTTTACACGTGCCATTTTAAATACCTTTATCTATTAAATTTTAAGAATAAGGCAAAAATTGTTTAACAATTTTTGCATCTTGTGGACATAAAATAGTTGTGCCACGTTGTTCTCTTAGCTGCCTTTTGCTTCTTTTAACCATACCGTGTTTTTTACCAGCTTGGGTTGCTTTAACTAGGCCGGAAGCAGTTAATGAAAATCTTTTTTTTGCGCCTGATTTTGTTTTTAATTTTGGCATTTTTAACCTTATATTTTTACTTTAATTTCTTATTTTGCTCCAGGCTATAGGCATACCTTGTGGATCTAGTGCCATTTGACCATTTTCGTATTGTACAGCCATGTACTTTCTTTTAGCACTTATAAATTTTACTGGCTTAACTTTTTGGCCATTATAATAAATAACTTTCGCGCTTTCGCGTTCAACAGGGTTATTTTTACTTGCAGTTTTAGCCTTTCCCATTGCTTTCTCTTGATTTTTTATTTCTATAATTTATTAGACTAGTGAATTTACCATGTAATCTTGGATAGTCAAGTAAAAATATTAGAAATATAGTTATATTTGATTGTAAGCTTTAAGGACTTCGTCTACCTTACCAAACATTTTTATATTCCCTTCGTGTAGCCATAAAGCTTTATTACAAAATTCTTTTATGACTTTGTCTGAATGAGAGGCTATAACCATAATTTCAGCTCTATCATATAATTCTTTAGCTCTCTTTGCTGCTTTATGAACAAAATTTTTATCTCCAGCGCCTATGGCTTCATCTAGTAATAATATCGAAGGATTAATAGATGTACATATAGCAAAACCCAATCGCATTCTCATACCTGCAGAGTAGGTTTTAACAGGCATATATATAAATTCTTTTAGCTCTGAGAAATCTATTACATCTGGGATAATTTTATCAATTTCCTTTTTGGTTAAACCCAGTAAGCGTCCCATGTAATATATATTATGATATCCTGTACGCTCGGTATCTATCCCTAACGTTACATCAAATAAAGTAGAGACTTTACCCTCAATTAATATTTTACCTTTACTCGGTAGATAAAGTTGGGCCATGGTTTTTAGTAATGTACTTTTACCAGCTCCATTGGTACCGATCAAGCCAAGACGATCACCTTTATTTAAAGTAAATGATATATTATTGAGCCCTTTTACTAAGGTAACTTGATTTTTATCATTAAAAAATCTACTCGAAGTAGTAAAATTGACTAATGCTCTTCTTAGAGAATTGTAATGTGCGCCATATACAGGATATGTTACTTCTACTTCTTCTAATACTATTTTTGTCATATTTTTATAACCAATAAATAATTCTATGTTTGTAAGTATTAAATATTTTTAGGGTAAATAATATTCCCAATATAGTTATTACTATTATTATCTGCCATGATAATAAACTAGGTTGTTGGCCAAGTAATGGCGATCTGACTATTTCTATCATATGATAGAATGGATTTATATTAGCAATCCATAAATGCTTTTTTAAAAATGATTTTTCCCAAAAAATAGGAGTGATAAATGGCAAAATAGAAGTGCTAGTCATTATTATTTGTTGAATATCGCGATAACGAGTACTAATAACTCCTATTAATGTAGCAATCCATAAACTGTTTATCATAAGGATGATAAGAGCAGGTATTACTAATAAAGTATTAAGGTTTACGCTAACATTGCAAAATATTACTATTAATACTAAAACAACTAAATTATGTAGAAAAATGATAAAATTACGTACTACTAACCTAAAAATATGAAGTGAAATAGGTAAATTAATGCTAGTTATAATATAACCAGCATTAATAAATACCTGACAACTTTCATTCATTACGCTTGCAATAAAAGTCCATACTAAAGTGCCTGCTGCAATAAATGGCAAAACGGTTTTAATGCTGTTATTAAATAAAGAGCCCATTACTACTGCCATGGCTCCTATCCAAACACAATGTCCTAATGTCAGCCAAAAAGGTCCTAACAAAGTTCTAACATACCTTTGATATATATCTTCCCATCCAAGATATATAAAAAGGTGCCATAATTTAAAGCTACCAACAAAATCTTTCAAAGCTGTATTCATTTATATCTAACTATTTTTAGCAAATATATAAGTTATATTTATTTTTTCCACCTGAATTTAATATTAACTTATTTTAAGTGGTGGGCAATAATAAACTTATATTATATATATTATATTGAATTAATTTTAAAATATTTTAAGTAGTATTTAAAAGGATTGCTATGCTGCATATTATTTATTTCTTAGAAGGTTCTTTAGTAGGAGACCAAAACAATACTCTAGGGGTAGCAAGAGAAACTGCAGCTTTGTATCGTCAGGCTGAACAACAAGTAACTATAACTGAATTAAAAACAGTAGATGAAGCAAAAGAGTTTATTATCCGACTCGAAAGAAATGAAAAACCTGTAATAGCAATTAGTGCAGGTGAAGTAGGTGCTGCCAAGCTTGAAGATCTAAAATTGCAATTAGGTGATAAGGTTTATGCTGTATGGGGAGGTCATCAAATACCTGTTGCTATGAATTTAGGCTTATTTAACCGAGTGTCTTTGCCTAAAGGTGCGGCTTCTCATGCTCAAAAAGTAAGCTTAGGAAGGTGTTTGACTGAAACGTTTGGTGTTCCTCATAATTTAATTAAGGCAGACCTAGAAGAAGAATATAGGAAATGGCAAGATAGAGTTCCCATAACTGATAAGAAGAAGTTAGTAGTGATTCTTGGAGGAAATGCTCCTCTTCCCGATAGTACGCAATTATATTATAAACCTGAAGAGGCAATAAAGTTAGCTAATTATATTGCTGATTTAGCTAGGAAAGAAGGATATTACGTTTATGTAACTAACGGTCCTAGGACTGGTAAATTTAGCCATGAAGGAAAAGAAATAAATACTGCTCATCAGGATGATACTGACCTTACACAACCTACAGATCCTGTAACTAAAGCTTTTATTGGTACCTTGAAAGATAAAGGGTTTAAAGACTATTTTTTTGTTGATTTTAAACGAGAAAATAAGGCGCTTAAGAAGCCAGCTATCAGTGTTTATAAAGCATTCTTAAATATCGCTGACGGTTTAGTATTACCAGGGGAATCAACGTCGATGATTTCGGAAGGGACAGATTTTATTAGCTCAGTGCAAGTATATCTTACAGGTTCAATGAATAAAGGTCATCACGATAGTTTGGCAACATTTTTATCTAGAAAAAAGATAGATGTTTTATCCGAGGATTTCGTTTTGACACCTTCCAGTTTGCCAGAAGTTGGGGCACCTGATCCTGCAGCTTTACAAGTCGCTAAAGTAATTAAAGAAGACATTGAATCTCGTGGTTTAGCTAGAAGTGGAGCCGGATAATATTTATTAAATAAAGTTGCATAGTTAGAACTAATTTGTATTATGAATCTATATTATTATGCACCCTTAGCTCAGCTGGATAGAGCATTTGACTTCGAATCAAAAGGTCGGGCGTTCGAATCGCTCAGGGTGCACCATCATAAACCTTGAGTTCTGATTATTAAATAACATTTGCTTAGGTTGTATTTTAGTGGGTATGTAAGCCTAGTACCTTAGCCCTCTCATAAAGTACAATCTTGTGCATTAAATGAAATTTTCATTATAAATTAATCAAAAACAAAAGAAATTGACAGTTGAAATAGATAGGAATAATCTCACTTCAGGGCGAAGTAAATTTCTAATATCAATATACTGGAGATACTTATGACAATGGTTAGAACATTACCAACAACAGAACTTCCAAACAATCTCAACTCAATAACATTATGCTCTGCAAATACTTATAAGAGCGTCTTTGTACCAACATTTACAAATGCAACTGTGTGCCAATCATATGCTCAAAATCCAGTTCTAGGAGCTCCTTCAGGAATGGCTTATAGTAATTGCTCTGTAGCTTCTTATTGTGTGTCATTTAATAGCCCACTTGCAGGTTCTCTTGAAGGATTCAGTCTTACTGCTGTTATTGCTCAGCAATTTTATGCTGCTACTCTGGAATTTCCGACGGCAGAGGCATGCATAAATGCTCAAACAAAAGGAAGTTTTTATTGTATCTATGGTACTAATGTCTGTAATGATACTTCTCTTATTATTGATGGTTGTAGTTCTGGCTTTGGTAGCTCATTTTCTATCCCTGTAGGAGAAGTTTTAACTTTTGATTTCTTACCGTTTTCAAGCTAAAGTCATAAAAAATAATCCTGAATAAAGGTTAGAAAATTATAATAGCTATTATGAATTCGTCTTTAAGCTAACACAATTTATAATTCTTAGTAATGTACCTAATTAAAGTATTTAATTTATAAAAATTTTATATATTTCTAATATAATTAAACATTATATTTATCTTAAATATTCCATTACTTTAACCAATAGTAATTGTCTAATTTTAAATTTTGGAGAGTGCAATGGAAGATATTTTTTCTAAATTAATAACCGACCATAATGAAGTTAAAGAATTTTTATCTAAACTTGAAAAAGATCCTACTAACAAAGAAATATTTCATCAATTAGAACAAGAGATATGGTTACATGATGAAGCAGAAGAAGAAGCATTTTACGGTCCATTAAGAAAAAAAAATCGATAAGTTAGATATTATTATCGATGTTAGCGAAAAAGAACACCATTTAGTTTCAGACATTATTTCTTACATTAATGATAACGAGCCTGATGAGAAAGAAAGTGCAATTTTAATTTCCTTTTTGAAAAAGAGTTTAGAAGGACATATCTTAAAAGAAGAAAGTGATGTATTTCCATTGGCAAAAGAGGTTTTTTCTGCAGAAGAAATTGATGAGATAACGGAATTATTTGACCAAAGAAAGGCTCAGTTAAAAGAAAATTTATAATTAAGAAAATGGAATGCTATTTTTTAATTATAAGTATAATAATGTATAGTGAAATAGTTAAATGATGCAGTGAAACAAGAATTTTAAGCAATATATGCAGAAAATATGAAGTTGTTGATATGCCTATTTAAATATATTATCCTATATCTATAATAAAACGGGATTAATATTATGACAAAATTTGCGATAGAAATATGCTTAGCACTTATACTTTCAGCAATCATTTATATTTATATAAAAATCGGTAATATAGTCATAAAATGGGCAGGAATTTTTATTTTATCTGTTATTTTTATGATTCTTCTATTCATATTATTTACTCATATTAAGGGCTTTATTTCTGGGCTTTCAATTTGATAAGTATCTAGTATCGGTTTTAGGCGCATGCCTAAGTTATTTAAAAAGCAAAGCCATAGATGTAATATCTTCAAATTTATCATCTATTCTTATAGCATTACGCTTTACACCTTCAATTTCGAATCCAATTTTCTTATAAAGAGCAAGCGCTGGTAAGTTGCCTTCTCGTACTGTAAGTTCTATGCGGGTTAATCCTATAGATTTAGCTTTCTTTAAAGCTGTATTTATTAGTGCTTTTCCTATACCTTTTCCTCTGTAACCAGCTATAATAGCCATGCCTAAAACACCTATATGTTTAAAAACTGGGCGTGTATCATCCGGTGCAATATCACACCAGCCTATTAGTTTACCATCAACTAGAGCAACAAAGTGAGGAAAATCGTTTTTGATGTTGTTTAAAACAAATTTTCTAGACTTCTCCAGAGGCGGGCCTTCTAAAAAAGCAATATATTTACGTTCTCTAGCTACACTATCTACTGCCCTTGAATAGCTTTCTATATATTCTTCTGTGATAGGAATAATTTGATAATGCATAAAATATTTCTGCTGATAATATATATTACTAATCTTAAGTATAAAATAAATCCATTATTATGAAAATAGAGTTTGTTGATACAATTGCCGAAAATATAGAAGATAAAATGAGAAAAGATCTTATTGCTTATGAAAGCAGCCATGGCATTGATGTTAATTATAAAAGATTTTCCTTAATACTTTCAGATAACAATAATGTAATTGGTGTTCTAAATGCATATACAGCATTTGCAGAGATTTATATTGATGATCTATGGGTAGAGGCTTCATCTCGTGGTAAAGGATATGGGAAAAAATTAATTGAAGAGCTTGAAAATCTTTTTGAAGGAAAAGGGTTTAATAATATTAATCTTGTAACTAGCCAATTTCAGGCTCCTGGGTTTTATAAAAAATGTGGATTTCAAGTTGAATTTATTAGAAAAAATAATAGCAATCCTAAATTAACTAAGACTTTTTTTATTAAATATTTTAAAAATGAAGCGCAAACCCAAGGTATTATAAAATAAAAATAAATAATGTTGAGGTTTAAGAAGGTAATAAATCTTCTTGCTTCCATTCTAAGGTTTGGTTATCGAAACTTAAGATAATTGGCTTACTATCTAATGTATTATATTTGATATCTGCAATAGTAGGAGTCTGGTCAAAATAATATAAGCCGGTATAAGAATGCCAAGCCGTAGCAAAATTTTTATATCCAACATTAAAATATTTTTTCTTTATTAGCCCAGGTATAGATTTAACTAGATCATCTAATGTAACTATAGGGTTTTCACTAAAAGCTAAAATATTGATAGCTCTCAACAAATAATTTGAATCCGAGATTTGAGTATAAGGAAATTGTTGATCAAAACTTGTGCCATATTCTATATTTGTAATAAAAACACTTTTAGCTGGGGCACCATAGATCAATCTAATAAAATCGTCAGCTTCATAAAAGGTAGCGCCTCCAAATATTATCATTTTTTTTATCTTATTTTCTTGCAAATTATACAATGGAACTTCTATTTCTAATAATTTTCCTAATCTATATACTGAAAGAGTTACTTTGTTTGTAGGACTATCATTCATTATTTTATCTAATAGATATAGATTTGGTCCAATTTCAGTTCCGTTAATTGCCCAAATAATATCTCCTACCTGTAATTTATTTTCCGCAGGAGCATCTTTCATGATAAATTTTACTCTTAGAGTACGATTAAAAGAATTAGGATATTGTTTTATATAATTTAATATTTTATCTTTCGGTAAATTAGTGTATTTAACTGCATGATCCAAAGAATAAAATTCCGTAATAGCGCCTATATGTTTACGTACAGGTTCTGAATTTTTATTTATCATTTGTAATGCATCAGAAACATAATTTATAGGAAGAGCTATAGCAGAAGTTTCATCTCCGGAATGATTTAAGGCTATGACTAGCCCATTTTTATCAACAACTGGGGATCCGCTAGAGCCGCCTTTAACATTTAGACTGATACGCAAAGATTGATTAGGAAATACTCCCATGGATTCATATAGGCTACTTATATTTCCTGTTTGAATAGAGAAATCCTTGCCTTGGTTATTTCCTACCATTAATACACTTTGGTTTAAGGAATAGCTACCAGGATTAAATTTTAACTCTGTAGCATCTTCTGGTATTTCTTTAATGTCAGTTTTTATAATAGCAAAATCTTGCCATGGATCGTAATATAAAAGCTTAGCTTCTATTTCTTTGCCATTAAAAAATTTTATCTCAAAAGAATTTACTGTACCAGGTTGAACTATATGAGTATTTGTAAGTATTAGACCCTTACTTTTTTCGATTATAAAGCCTGTGCCATAAGATTCTCCTATATAGCCGTAAGCTGAATAATTACTTTTTACTTTTATACTAACTACTCCGTGCTTAACTTTTTCTATTAAGCCTATATCGAATTCTTCAGAGAAAGATAAATTAAGGCATGTGGATAATGAAATTAATAAAAATATTATAGTTTTTATTATTAAATTATTGTTATTTTTATATATTCTTTTCATTAGGAAGATTAGTCTAGGGTTGCTTATAGTAGATGTATAACATAAATAAATAGTATTTACAATTTTATATAATATAATATAAATGTAAATGTGCTTTAAAGAATAAGGAGAATATAATGGATAAACAAAAAGCTCTAGATACTGCATTAGGACAAATTGAAAAAGCTTTTGGTAAAGGCTCAATTATGAAATTAGGCCAGAAACCTGCAGTTGATGTTGATGTAGTTTCTACTGGCTCAATAGGTTTAGATATGGCTCTTGGTGTAGGAGGTTTGCCAAAAGGACGTATAATTGAGATTTTTGGCCCAGAAAGTTCTGGTAAAACAACTTTAACTTTGCATGTAGTTGCTGAAGCTCAAAAAAAGGGTGGTAATTGTGCTTTCATTGATGCAGAGCATGCTCTTGATCCTGCATATGCAAGGAAATTAGGAGTTGATATAGATAATTTAATTATTTCTCAACCAGATACAGGAGAACAGGCTTTAGAAATAGTAGATACATTAGTGCGCTCAGGTGCAATTGATGTTTTAGTTGTAGATAGTGTGGCAGCTTTGGTTCCCAAAGCTGAGATAGAAGGAGAAATGGGTGATTCTCATATGGGATTACAAGCACGATTAATGAGCCAGGCTCTTCGTAAATTAACTGCTTCTATCTCTCGTACTAATTGTATGGTAATTTTCATTAATCAAATTAGGATGAAAATAGGAGTAATGTTTGGTAATCCTGAAACTACCACTGGTGGTAATGCATTAAAATTTTATGCTTCTGTCCGTATTGATATTAGACGTATAGGCTCCATTAAGGATAAAGAAGAAGCTGTTGGTAATCAAACTAGAGTGAAGGTTGTTAAAAACAAAGTAGCTCCGCCATTTAAAGTTGTAGATTTTGATATTATGTATGGAGAGGGTATTTCTCATTTCGGAGAATTAATCGACCTTGGAGTAAAAGCAGGTATAATAGAAAAATCTGGTGCTTGGTTTGCATATGAAAACAATAAAATCGGCCAAGGAAGAGAGAATGCAAAAGAGTACTTGAAAACTCACCCAGAAATTGCGCATAAAATTGAACAATTGGTTCGTAGCAAAGGTAATGTTATTGTTACGGAGCATAAAGGAGAGGAAACTAACGACATAGAAGAAACGGAAGAGGTATAATGTTCGATTTAAAGGGTAAAAAGGCCTTAATTACAGGTGCTACTGGAGGTATTGGCTCAGAAATTGCAAAAACCTTGCATAAACAAGGTGCTGAAATTGTTATAAGCGGCACTAAAGAAGATAAATTAACTGACTTGATGAATGAGATTGGTAGTAATTGTCATAAATTAGTTTGCGCATTAGATAACCCCGTTTCAGTAGAAAGCTTAATAGAAAATGCTGTGAATCTATTAGGAGGGCTAGATATTTTAGTGTGTAATGCTGGAATAACTAAGGACACCTTAGCTATTAGGATGAATAGGGAAGATTTTGAAAAGGTCATTAATATTAATTTAACTTCAACTTTTGTTTTAAATCGCAATGCTATGAAAGTGATGATGAAAGCAAGGTGGGGAAGAATTATTAATATTACATCTGTGGTAGGTTTTAGTGGCAATCCAGGGCAAGCTAATTACTGTGCTTCAAAAGCAGGAATGGTTGGTATGTCTAAAGCTCTAGCGTTGGAAGTGGCATCTAGAGGCATTACCATTAACAATATAGCGCCTGGTTTTATTAGTTCACCAATGACTGATGTGCTTACAGATGAGCAAAAAGCGAAGATATTAAGCACTATCCCTTTAGGGTGTATGGGAACAGCAAAGGATATAGCATCATCTGTAGCATTTCTAGCTACCGAAGAGGCCAAATATATTACTGGACAGACACTTCATGTGAATGGCGGAATGTTAATGGTATAATAATTTGTCTTTTTGACTAGCCAATTGAATAGATATATGATAAAAACATTCAGCTAGTGTTAGTCAATAATTTATAACACCAAATAATATAAGGATAAAAATATGAGTGATGTTGAAGAAAGAGTAAAAAAGATTGTTGCCAAAAATCTTGATGTTGAAGAATCAAGAATAACACCAGAAGCAAGTTTTGTTGAAGATTTTGGGGCAGATAGTCTTGACCAAGTAGAATTGGTTATGGCATTTGAAGAAGAGTTTGATGTACAAATTCCTGATGATGTTGCCGAAAAAATCAAAACTGTTAATGATGCAGTGACATACATTACTGAACATAGTAAAAAATAAAATATATTAAATATGAGAAGAGTGGTTGTAACAGGTATAGGATTAGTTACCCCACTAGCTGAAAACACAGAGCTGACGTGGAATAAGCTAATCCAAGGGAAATCGGGTATCAAGACTATAACTAAATTTGATACTACAGATATACCCTGTAAGGTTGCCGGTGAAATAATAATCGGTACAGGACCTGGTCAATTTGATGCAGAAAAATATGTTTCCTCCAAAGATATACGTAAAATGGATGAGTTTATCGTCTTTGGTATGGCTGCTTCTATCCAAGCAGTAGAAGATTCCGGATGGAAACCAACTGATGAATATGATTTAGAGATGACAGGCGTATTGCTTGGCTCTGGAATCGGCGGACTTACTACTATAGAAGAAAACTCTATTATGGTTCATGAAAATGGTCCGAGACGTCTAAGTCCATTTTTTATTCCTGCGAGTTTAATAAATCTACTTTCTGGGCATTTATCGATTAAATATGGATTTATGGGTCCAAATCAAGCCGTAGTAACTGCTTGTTCTACAGGAGCTCATGCTATTGGTGATGCTGCTCGTATTATTCAAGCTGGTGATGCAGACGTTATGATTGCTGGTGGAGCTGAAGCAGCTGTGTGCCGTATAGGTATGGCCGGATTTGCATCAGCAAGAGCATTATCAACTAATTTTAATGACACTCCCGAAAAAGCTTCAAGGCCTTGGGATAAAAATCGTGATGGTTTTGTAATGGGCGAGGGTGCTGGTTCATTAGTATTGGAAGAATATGAACATGCTAAGAAACGGGGAGCAAAAATTTATGCTGAATTAGTAGGCTATGGTTCTACAGGCGACGCTTATCATATAACTGCGCCACATTCTGAAGGAAGAGGCGGGTTTCGTTCAATGAAAATGGCTTTAAATAAATCAGGTTTAAATTTATCTGAAATAGGTTATGTAAATGCTCACGGTACTTCCACACCATTAGGCGACGAAATAGAACTTGGAGCAGTTACTAGATTATTTGGCATAGAAGCTAAGAATCTTTCAATGTCATCTACTAAATCATCTATAGGACATTTATTAGGAGCTGCGGGTAGCGTAGAAGCAATATTTTCTATTTTAGCAATTAATAATGGTATCTTACCTCCTACATTAAATTTAGATAATCCGCCTGAGAATTGTGAAATTGATTTAGTGCCTAAAGTAGCAAAAGAAAAAAAATGTACTGCTGCAATGTCAAATTCCTTTGGGTTTGGTGGAACTAATGCTACTCTTATCTTTAAGAAAGTTTAGTTAATTAATAAATCATGAAATTAAGATATATATTTTATTGCCTATTTTTGCTGGCTATAAGTTTATCTATATATTCTATTTGGCCTAATTCTTATTCTGATAAAAAAACTATTCTAATAACCAAAGGTACTTCAAAAAAGGTAATTGCTGAAATGCTAGCTAAAGAGCAGCTCATTTCCTATCCTACGTTATATTGGTTACTGTCTCAATTTTTAACTATAAATGGCTACATTCAAGCCGGAGAATATGAAATTCCTCCTGGATCCAGTCCTTTATCTATAATTAATATGATGAAAAATGGTGAAATAGTGATTAGAAAAATTACTGTACCAGAGGGATTCACTACTTTCCAGGTGTTGTCTTTAGTTCAAAATGATAGTAATTTGATTGGTACCATTCAAAAGAAATATCAAGAAGGGGCATTCTTACCTAACACATATTTTTATACCTTAGGAGATACCAAACAAGCTATGCTAGATAGAATGCATCAATCATTAATTGCTGTATTAAATCAATTATGGGTTACTCGAGCTCAAACTATACCTTTAAAAACTCCTCAAGAAATTCTCACTCTTGCTTCTATTGTGGAGAAAGAAACAAAGTTTGATGATGAAAGGCCAATTATTGCTTCAGTATTTTATAATAGATTAAAATTGGGTATGAGACTACAGGCCGATCCCACTACTATTTACGCTATTACTGAAGGTAAATATATTTTAGATAGATTGCTTACTAGAAAAGATTTGCAAATTAATTCACCATTTAACACTTATGTTGTTGCTGGTTTGCCACCCTCTCCAATAGCTAACCCTGGCATTAGTTCAATCCAAGCAGTAGTACATCCTGCTGATACCACTTACCTATATTTTGTAGCGAATAGCGAAGGTAGACATAGTTTCTCAACAAAATTAAATGATCATAACAGGTATGTGCAGGATTATAGGAAACTAGGTAAATAAGCTAACTTAACATATTCAGATTATCGATTGCTAAATTTAATATATGGCCCACAACTTGATCTTGCATTTCATGTCTACTGCCATTAAGCATTAGTTTTTGGACTTTTAAAAGTTCGTTCTTTGTATTACAGCCAATATAAACTAAGCCTATTGGATTAGTGCCGTCATTATCAGGTCCTAATACTCCGGTAGTTGCTAAACTTAAATAATCAGAATGGCCAAGACTAATATTTTGGGCCATCAACATAGCAGTTTCAAAACTTACAGCGCTATAGTTGGCTAATATATCTGGAGAAATATTTAGTAATTGAGTTTTAGAATGGTTACTGTACGTTACTAGACCCTTTTCAAAAAACTTAGAAGAACCAGGTAAATAAGTAAAATAAGTAGATAGTAATCCTCCAGTGCAAGATTCAGCAACGCAAATTTTTAATTTATATTTATTACAATAATCAAATATTTGCCTAACTAAATCTAAGTATTTAGAATTGATCATTGTTGAGATAATTGATTCATGAGAACTAGTAAAAGCGCATTATATATTACAATAGCAAATATTGCGGCCATAATATCATCTAACATAATGCCGATACCGCCTTTAATATTTTTATCTAACCAGTTTATAGGCCATGGTTTAAAAATATCAAACAATCTAAACAAAATAAAACTGCTTAATATGCTGCCAATGATTACTAAGTCTATTGGTACAATATTATATAAAAACATTATTGAAAAAGGCGCTGTCAAACCTGTGGTTAGCATTTGTCCAACTATTTCATCAATAATTATTTCTTTAGGATCTTCCACATTAATTAATTTAGAATATTGTCCTGCGCTATATGAGCCGATAACAAATAATAGAAATGCTATACCAACTAGCGCTATTATAGAAAAAGGAAAAATTGGAGTTTCAGGTAAAAAATACTGTTTAAAAACAGCAATTCCATTAAAGCAATAATAAGTTATGAACAAGGCTACGAAAGAACCAATTGTGCCAGGAGCTTTAGGTATTTTACCTAACCCAAAGCATGTAGAAATTAAAAAATATGGATTATAATACTGTATCATTCCTATTTTTGTTTCCTAATAAAAGCTGGAATGTCATAAAGATCACCCTGATCTTCTGTAGTTGAAGCTTCAGAAGTGCGATCTTTGTGTACGGCTTGTATTATAGGACTTTCTTGTGATGTAGGGCCCATAAATTTATTAAACAATCCAGATAAATTAAAAAATTTCTTTTTAGGGTTTTCGGCTATTTCATTTTCCATATTTGAGTTATTAATATACTCATTAAGTTCATCTGAAACTTCAGCTTGTTCTAAACCAATCTCTTCTTCTGCAATGTCTAACTCATTATCTAACTCTAATAATTCTTCCTGAGATAGAGAGCTTTCTTCATTTATAATTGCTTCTATAGTATTATTAACTTGTGGTTTGGTATGAGTTGAGTCTATGCCAGTTGCTACAACAGAAACTCTAATTTTATTATCTAAAGCACTGTTAAAGGTAGAACCAAAAATAATATTAGCATGCTCATTTTCTATTTCATCTCTAATACGATTGGCCGCTTCATCCACCTCAAATAAAGTCATATCTTTACCACCAGTGATATTAATTAGCACTCCTTTTGCACCTTTCATAGAGGAATGAGCGAGTAATGGATTTGCTATAGCGGCTTCTGCAGCTTTTATTGCGCGATTTGTGCCTTCTGCTTCACCAGTTCCCATCATTGCCTTACCCATTTGGCTCATAATCGTTTTAATATCTGCAAAATCTAAATTAATTAAACCTGGCATAATCATTAAATCAGTAATACCACGTACTCCTGCATGTAAAACATCATCTGCCATTTTAAAAGCGTCTGCAAATGTAGTATGTTCATTAGTAATTCTAAAAAGATTTTGGTTAGGTATCACTATCAATGTATCCACATACTTTGCTAATTCTTCAATGCCTTTATCTGCTAAACGCATACGATTAGATCCCTCGAAAAGGAAAGGTTTGGTCACGACACCAACAGTTAATATGCCGTTTTCTTTAGCTGCTTTGGCAATTACTGGTGCGGCTCCAGTCCCAGTTCCTCCACCCATGCCTGCTGTAATAAATACTATATTACTTTGTCCCAAATGATGCATAATCTCATCTAATGCTTCATTAGCAGATGCTGCACCAATCTCAGGTGAAGCGCCAGCTCCTAGTCCCCGAGTTACTACTTTTCCTAATTGGATTTTTTTCGGTGCTAAAGAATATTCAAGAGCTTGAGCATCAGTATTGGTGGCAATAAATTCTGCCCCTTCTAATTTAGCACTGATCATATTATTAATAGCATTACCACCAGCACCACCTACGCCTACCACTGTTATTATTGGCTTAAGGATAACATTTTCTGCTGCTTGTAGATTAATAGTCATAATAAATCCTAAATATGAGGGTAAAGTTAATATATATTGTTATTTTCGGTCATTATAAAATATTATAATATAATTTTATAGCAAAATATTCTTAATATTATAAGTTTTCTATAAATAAATCAATGTCTTGGCAGTTATTGATTGGTTGGCAATTAAGTTCTTGATCGGTTCTTTTTATTAAACCACATAAAACTTTGCCTGCACCTATTTCAGCTATATTAGATATGCCTAAAGTTTTAAATTCTAAAACTGTTTCACGCCAACGAACCATTCCTGTTACTTGTTGGACTAGTAATTCCTTAATCGTTTCAATGTCAGTTACTGGTTTAGCAGTAATATTAGCAATTAAAGGTACGCTAGGAGAAGTAAGAGTGATATTAGCAAGTGCTTCTTTAACAGCTTCTTGAGCTGGTTTCATTAAGTTGCAATGAAAGGGAGCGCTTACATTTAGTTTTATAGCTTTATATCCTTGTTGCGAAGCTATATTCATAGCTTCATCTATAGCCTCTCTTACGCCACTTAAGACTTGCTGACCGTTAGAATTATCATTAGCAATTTGACAAACTCCTATTTTACTAGCCTGCTCCACGATATCCTGAGCAACACTAAATTCTGCGCCTAGCAAGGCTATCATTGCTCCTTCTCCAAGAGGAACAGATTCTTGCATAGATTTACCTCTAATTCTTAATAATCTTGCACAATCTGATAATGAAAAAACATTTGCTGCGGTTAATGCAGTAAATTCTCCTAATGAATGACCCGCAACATAATCACAAAATTGAGATAATTTTTTCCCTGAAAGAGATTCTATTACGCGTAAAATTGCAATAGAACAGGCCATTAAGGCAGGTTGTGTGTTTTCAGTTAGGGTTAGAACTTCTGCTGGCCCAGTTAGAATAATTTGTGATAAATTCTGATTCAGGGCATCGTCTACTTCTTGTAAGACAATTCTAGCTATATCATAATGTTCAATAATATCTTTACACATTCCAACTGTTTGGGAACCTTGGCCAGGAAAAATACAAGCTCTTTTCATAATACCTCTAAATATTAATTATCATAAATTTTTGCCACAAAACTATGGCTTTTTCAAGGTATATTGTTTAATGTGATGAAATAGTTTTAACAATTAGAAGTATTGATATGTTTAATAACTTAAGTGACAGTTTAAACAAAATTTTTAATAAATTAACTGGCAGAGGCCTCTTAAAAGAAGAAGATATTGATTCAGCTTTACGAGAAATTAGGGTGGCTCTTTTAGAAGCAGATGTTGCATTGCCTGTAGCTAAAGAATTCACTTTAAAAATAAAAGAACAAGCGCTTGGCAGAGAAATAATTAAAAGCGTGTCACCTGGTCAAATGGTGGTAAAAATAGTTCATGATTGTTTAGTGGAACTTTTAACTAATGAAAATAATAAATTAAATTTATCCACTACTCCTCCTGCGGTGATCATGATGGTGGGCCTACAAGGGTCAGGTAAAACTACAACTTGCGCTAAGCTTGCTAATAAGTATAAATCAGGTAAAAAAATATTAGTAGCTTCACTTGATGCTTATAGGCCAGCTGCTAAAGAACAGTTAGAAGTATTAGCTAAACAAGTAGGTATAGATTCATTAGAAATTGTTCAAGATGAAAATCCTATAGATACTGCTAAGAGGGCATTAAAAAGCGCAAAATTACAAGCTTATGATTTATTAATTTTAGATACTGCAGGTAGACTACATATAGATGATGAGTTAATGGCAGAATTAAAAGAGGTCAAAAATTTATCTAATCCAGTTGAAACTTTATTAGTAGCAGATAGTTTAACTGGTCAAGATGCAGTTAATATTGCCAAAAGCTTTGATGAGCAAATAGGGATTACAGGAATTATTCTAACAAGAATAGATGGTGATGCTAGGGGCGGTGCAGCTTTAAGTATGAGTTTTGTGACTAAATGTCCTATCAAATTTCTGGGTTCAGGCGAAAAACTTTCAGATTTAGAAGACTTTTATCCTGAGCGCATTGCCTCTCGTATTTTAGGGATGGGAGATATTGTTTCATTAGTAGAAAAAGCATCAGAAGTAATGGATCAGCAAGCTTCTGAAAAAATGATTAATCAAATTAAAAAAGGTCACTTTGATTTAAATCATTTAGCAGATCAACTAAGAAATATGACAAAAATGGGCGGTATAAGTAGCATCGTAAACATGATCCCGGGGCTTGGTGGATTAAAAGAAAAACTTGCTGGTGCTCAAATTGATAATAAAATTATTGGTAGACAGCTTGCGATAATTTCTTCGATGACTAAACAAGAACGACGCAATCCAAAAATTTTGAATGCTGCACGAAAAATAAGAATTGCTAATGGAGCAGGAGTAAAGGTTTCTGATGTAAATCGTTTACTTAACCAATTTCAGGAAATGAGTCGTATGTTTAAACGTTTTAGCAATATGGATCAAAAATCTTTAATGAGAAGTGGAATTAAAAATATTTTTTCTTAATTAGTAATATTAAAAATATGACCCAAAACCAAATCGTTATCTCAACATTTTACAAATTTATTGATTTGCCAAATTTTAAATCAATTAAGGAGCCTTTAATTTCCTTTTGTATCAAACATGGACTCAAAGGTACAATCTTGTTGGCTGAAGAAGGTATAAACTCAACAATTTCTGGAACTAGAGAGAGTATAAATTCTTTATATAAAGAATTAGAAGAAAGATATAATATAGTATTATCGAATATCAAGGAAAGCTTTTTGGATTACTACCCTTTCGAAAAAATGAAAGTGAGGTTGAAAAAAGAAATTGTTACTATGGGAGTCCCTAAAATAAGCGGCAAAAATGCTGGATATTATGTAACTCCAGAAGAGTGGGATGATTTTATTAGTCAGCCAGATGTGGTTTTAATCGATACTCGTAATAAATATGAAGTGTCTTTAGGTTCATTTAAAGGTGCTATTAACCCTTTAACTAATCATTTTCGTGATTTTCCAACATGGTTTGATCAGCATCAAGAGAAATTTGCCGGTAAAAAAATTGCTATGTGCTGTACTGGTGGGGTAAGATGTGAAAAATCTACTGCCTATGTGAAATCGAAAGGTATTGAAAATGTTTATCATCTTGAAGGGGGTATTTTGAATTACCTAGAGAAGAAAGGTAATAGTGACAATAACTGGTATGGCGAATGTTTTGTTTTTGATGAGCGTATTGCTGTTGATAAACAACTTAATCAAAGTATGCAGGTTACGTGTCAAACATCTAAAGATCCAGATGGAGAAAATTATCTTCGTCATACTTCAAAAATGAGTAACTTATAAAGCTTAGATCATCATAATCCACTTCATTTTTCATACTTAATTTTTTGTTAACTTAAGTAGTGTAAACTCTTAAATAAACGAGAGTATAGCTTATGGCTAAAGAAGGAAAAAATGATGTGTTAATTGTAGGGGCTGGTCCTAGTGGGCTAGCAATGGCATATGAATTAACTAGACGTGGTGTTAAGTGCAGAATTATAGAAAAATTATCGATACTATCAGATAAATCAAAAGCTTTAGGTATACAGCCTAGGTCTATAGAATTATTTGAAAGTATGGGACTATTAAATGACTTTCTAGACGAGGGTTTAAAGGTAAAAGCTTTTAATATTTATAGCAATCTCTCCAATTGTATAAGTCATGTAGAAGCAAAATATATTCATAGTACTTATCCATTTTTTTTAATTATTCCTCAAAGTAAAACGGAACAAATTTTTACTAAAAACCTTGAAAAATTAGGTATAAAGATAGAAAGAAATTTAGAATTAACTAGCTATGCTCAAGAAGATGGGTATGTAGTTGCAAGAATTAAAAATGCAAAAGGAGAGATAGAAGAAACGCCTTTTAAATATTTGATAGGTTGTGATGGTGCACATAGTATTTGTCGTAAATTAATGGGCACCAATTTTATTGGTGACCAATATAAAAGCAATTGGTTATTAGCGGATGCTTATATAGAATGGCCATTAAGATATGATGAGATGTATGTTTTTTTCTCAAAAAATGGATTTCTAGCAACCTTTCCAATGGGTGAAAATTATGTCAGGTTTGTAGCAGATTATGATGTTAATATTAGCCGTGAAGAATTGGAAAAAAAATTTAATTTATCATTTTTTCAAAATATTGTTAATGAGAGAGCTACAGGTATACAAATAACCAAAACAGAATGGATGTCAGCTTTTTCAATTCATCATCGTATGGCTGAAAAGTTATGTTCTAATAATGTTTTTTTAATTGGAGATTCTGCCCATATACATAGTCCAGCTGGTGGGCAAGGCATGAACACCGGCATTCAAGATGCAAATGCTTTAGCATGGAAAATGGAACTTGTTATTAAAAATAAGGCAAATGAAAGATTGCTACAAAGCCATCAAGAAAGACATAAAGTAATGGAAAGTATAGTCGAACTTACTCACCAAACGACTATTATGGCATCTATCAAAAATCCTATATTACAGTTTTTAAGAAATAAAATTATATTTTTATTAGGTAAATCTGATCTCTTTAAGAATTATTTCTTAAATAGAACGGGACAGTTAAAATTAAATTATCGACATAGTTCTATTGTTGCAGAAGATTGGAATGATAATTGGAGCACCATTAAAGCAGGAGATTTATTTCCTGATATCGAACTTTTTGATAAAAAGCATAGAAAAACTAGACTTAAAAAAGTTATAAAAGATATTAAACATAATCTGTTAATTTTTTCTAGGGACGATAATACAGAAACTGTAGAAAAGTTTATTAAAACAAAATTCAAAGATGTAATAGATGTTCTAACTATAAAAGATAAAAATTCTAATAATTATAGTACTACTTCTGATATTTTTAAACAGCTTGGAATTAAGGAAATGGGACTTTATCTCTTAAGACCTGATGGTTATATCGCTTATCGTAATCAACCAATTAATATAAGTAAATTAGAGAATTATTTGAATAAGATATTTATTTAGTTTTCTTTTGACTGCATTGCTTCTCGTCTTTTTCTACGATATTCTTCTATAGCAATACGTTTTTCAGTAGCCACATAGCTAATAAATAATTTACCATGTACATGGTCAGTTTCATGTTGAATAATACGAGCTAAAAATCCTTCTGCTGTACCTTCTACCAAATTGCTATCAATACCGTAAGCGCGATAATTAATTTTTTTATAACGAGCTACTGGACCTGTAAAATCTTTCACTGAAAAGCATCCTTCGTAATCTTCATTATATCCAAATTCTTCTATCCCTTCATAACTCGGATTGATCCATATAGATTTAGACATATATTGAGTGAAATCTTGCCGCCATTTTTTTAGTTCAGGATTTTCTGGGGCAGCGAAAACTATTATTTTCTTTGCTATACCAATTTGTGGTGCAGCAATACCGGCAATATTAACTTCATTATCAAATTTTTCTTCCAATATTTTAATATCATTTTTATCTTCTATACTTAAAGGAAAGAATAATTCTTGTGCGGGAGTTATCAGAACAGAAGGGGTAAAGCCATTAATATCGGCAACTACATATTCTGGAAGTTCTTGTTGTGCGGCTATGTTATTCATAACAAAACAGATTAAATAATAAAAGCTATTATGTCAATTATCTTACAACTATTAAAAATAACGTTATATCCACAAAACTAAATAAAAATAAAACCTATAGAAATTTTAATTATTTCTGTAAGCTATAACTATAGTATGAATTTTCTATGAACATATAAAAAATAACCTTTGCAATGGTAAGAAAATTAAAAACTCTTTTGACTCTTATTGTGCTAGTTTTGGTTATTTTAGCAATATTATTTTCTGATAGGATGGGTGCCTCAGTTGTTCCCGAGCAAATATTTACTAGAATATATGCTACTAATGGTTGGGGAAAAGGCTCTGGCCCTGGTTCTGATCCTAATAATGCCAAACCATATTTGAGTTTGTTACAAACATATTTAAATCACCATGACATTAATACTATTTATGATTTAGGTTGTGGAGATTGGCAATTAATGTCGGTTTTAAAAATACCAGGTTATAAAAAGTATCATGGGTATGATCTAGTGAAAAATATTATTGATTTTAACATAGAAAATTATCAACAAGCCAATGTATCATTCTATCACATACATGATTTAAGTGAATTTAAAGGTAAATCTGGAGATCTTTTAATAGTCAAAGATGTTATCCAACACTGGCCAAATACTGATATTATCATCTTTATTAAAGAAATTTTGCCTAGATTTAAATATGCATTAATAACCAATGATTATTCTGATATTAAGTTTAATCAAAAAATAGCATATGGAATGGTTAAAGAAATTAATCTTGAAGGAGAGCCTTTTAATATGAAGGAAGATATAACCATACTTTTAGATTATCAAGCTCATAATACTCGCAAAAGAGTGTATTTGTACAAAAATCCAAATTGGGAAAATAATTTGCACTAGAATTGATATATTATCTTGTATATATAGAAGCATCAGCTGAATGCCGAGGTCCAATATATCCTACAGCAGTGACGTCACCACTCCCATCCCTTTCTCCTGCAAGTAAGGTAGTACCAGCGCTAGCTCTTCTATGTTCAATTACTCTTCGCGTATGTGCACCTACTCCAACAGGAGTAGCTGAGTCCGTATCTTCTGTTCCAGAAGCTCTACTTCCTGCTGCAGTTGGAGATAATGAATTTTCTAGCCTTCTTAGTGTTAGATATGTTTCTTTCCCAGCAGCAGCAAGGATAGCATTAACAGATTCTAAATTTGGTTGCAATACTTGCACAGTCTCACTTATTCTTCTCACTACAGCTGGGTAAGCGATTACATAAGCCCTTTCCGTTCTTTTTCTATCAGTAGTAATTGTACCCGCAGGAATGTATAGGCATTCTGTTGATGCACTTGCAGGTGATGAGGGAAAGATTTCCATTGCTGCATCAAGGAACCTATTCTCTTCATCTGGTGTCAGCAATCTGCGTACTCCAAGAAATTTATGTTCAAATAGATATTGTAAAGAGCAAACATCAACCTCTAAGTAGGGATTTGCTTCCTTAGCCCTTTGACATGCTGCTACAAATTGATCTAAGGCAGCAGTATAACTCGCACTGTCATGTCCGGCACCTGTTGCAGGTAACGATGCGCCCTCATTAGATACACTGTACCATAGTTGGGTTGCCATAAGACTACATGGCCGACAATTATATGTTCTACTTCCAATTGTTATAGAATAGTTGTTACTTTCTAGCAGTCTAGATAAAGTCTCTTCACCTAAACTAGAGATTATACTTTGTGCCTCTATATTCTTAAAATATAAGTATTTAGGAGTAGTGTCGGTTGTAGATATACCTGCTGCAAGAGGAGTGAGTGCAGGCCATGCAGCTCTTTGGCTTGTAACTGTTGTGACGTCAGTTGAGGTAGGGCGAGCTGCTGGGGCCGCTGAAGAGCATATGATATGCAAGCTTTCTAAGCTCGTATCAAGTCCAGGAATTCTAGAGATGCCAGCTCTTGGAGTTGGCTTCCTATAAGTATGAATAAATTCTACAGAACGATCAGCCTTTATGCGTATAAGAGCATAATCATACGCGTCTATTGGTTCGCCATTGTTTACTCTAGCAACTTTTATAACAAAATAGGCGGGACCGCGCATAGCTGTAACATTAACGGTTAGATCTCCTAAAATATTTAGAGAAATTTCAGTACCATTTGCTGCCCTATAACTATAATTACTAAGAGAATAGAAGCATCTTGTAAGCCAATTTCTTGAATCTCTAGGAGTTATAGTTTGCAATCTTGAAAAAAGATCTAAGGCGCTTTCATAGCTTTTCAGTGCAGGGTTATGAATGTTCGTTTCGTCTATAGCAAAAACTTTCATTGGCTCTCTAACAGGGGCTAGAGTGATATCATGAGGTCTTACTTTGGTCATCTGTTAATTTTAGTTAATAATTAAATGTTAAGTTATATATAATTTATTATTTTATAAATGTCAATCTACATTGGTTAATATATTAACCTGGCCTTTATATTTTAGAGTAATAAATAAGTGTTGAATTAGCTGCACCTTTTAAATGCTAACGAATTTTTTGTGCAGAAGTTCAATTACTTATTGTAACTTTTCACCAAGAGGGCGCTTTTTCTTTATAGCTATGTTGTTTACCAAGTACTATTAGGTTTGGTTCATTAAATGAAGCAATTTTAAGCATAATGCTAGCGCTATCATCATCGAGAGCGCATAGTGCGCCTCCGCATTTCGGACAAAAACCACGCTGTGTTTTTTCAGATGAACGATAAAAATATTTAAATAATCCAGATTTTAACCCTGAAATAATTTTAAAGATCATTACTGCTCATCATTTTGCAGCAGTAGTTTATTTTTTAACCTTTGATAGCGCTTCATTGTCTGAATGTGAATGTGTAGCTTCGCAATTACCAGGAAGAGAAAATGGGCCAGCTGATTCTTATAGACATTTAGTGTGGTCAACTTCGGTTGGAACAGATGTTCAGGCTTATTTTAGAGTGTTTAATCCTACAATTCAATCAAAGAAGTTTGACCCACAAGGAATATATATCAAAAAATATTTATCAGAACTAAAAAATGTACCGATAAAATTCATTCATGATCCTAGAAAATATGATCCTAAGTTATCTTATCCTGATCAAATAATCGATCATGCAGTAGCTCAGAAGCTGGCAATCTCTACGTTTTCGAAAGTTAAAAAATATTAAACTTAATTATTTCTTAGCTTTATATTTATAAGTTCCACAATTAATGATACGAACATTGCAGAATAAAGGTAAGCTTTTGATACTTCAAGATTAAAGCTGTTGGCTATCAAGAATAGCCCTATTAGTATAATAAATACTAAGCCTAATACTTTTATGCCAGGATTCTGATATATGAACTCTCCTATCTTTTTTGCAACAGCAACCATGATAAGCATAGCTATAACTATAGCTCCGATAATTAAATAAATATTATCAATCATTGCAACCGCCACAATTATTGAGTCAAATGAAAAAATCAAATCAACAAAAATAATTTGAGCAATACT
>JAGVLN010000015.1 GCA_020049805.1 Rickettsiales bacterium | reverse complement strand
TGGACCAGATAAGTTATCCTTAGATTATTATTTCTGTAATAAAAAAACTGCTAACAAGAAAAAATAAATTTTAACTAATAAAGAAGTTTATTTTTGATAAAGCTTGGCCAGTAATTTCTGCAAAATTATCAAATTGCAGAATAGTGGCTTCAGGGGCTTGATTTTTAAACCAAGTTACTTGCCTTTTTGCATATTGCCTGGTTTGCGTTTGTGCTTTATCAATTGCTTCTTCAAGCGAAATTTCATCATTTAAATAACTGCTTAGACTATTATAGCCCAAAGCTTTAGTCAAAAGAGAACTTTCTGAATTAGGCAATGTATGCAAGGCAGCAACTTCATCTAGGACTCCTAAATCAAGCATTCCTTGAAAACGATTATTGCAAGATGAATATAAAACTTCTCGGCTTGGCTGAAGAGTAAGGTGTAAGTAATTATAGGTATTCCTCTCTTGTTTTTTATCATAGAAATCAGATATCGATCTTCCTGTTTGAGTTAATACTTCCATGGCTCTAGTTATCCTATAACGATCGTTACTATGAAGTTTGGAAGCTATTTCGGGATCTTTAGATTGTAATAACCGATAAAATTCTTCTATACCTATTTTAGTAAGTAATTTACCGACCTCTTCTCGAACTTTAGCATCAATATCCGGTATATCAGATAATCCATAAATTAAACTTTTAATATATAAGCCTGTCCCTCCTACAATAAGGGGAATTTTATTTCTCAACCAAATATTATTCATGAGCTCTTGAACCTTTGATACCCATGCTGCAACGGAAAATTTTTGATTATATTTTAAAAAACCATATAAATGATAGCAAGTAGGTATAGGTGTTGGCTGCGCTGTTAATATTGGCAGCTCTTGATAAATTTGCATTGAATCAGCATTCAATATTTCAAAAACACCTGATTCTTCGTAAATCTTATGAGCTAGCGCAGATTTCCCACTAGCTGTAGGCCCGCTAATGATCACTAATTTACCCTTCATTTTAACTTATTTCATCGGTAATAGTTCCACGAGGAATTTCATTATATTTTATTGCAGCATCTGTTAAAACCTCTTGGTCAGGTAATACTGATAATGAATGCCATTTCTTATTTGAAACTAAATCTAATAAATCCTCTTTTTTACGCGCTAATACTACCCATTGTGAGACGGTTCTTCCACTTATACGGAATTTAACCCCTAATAACGACAAGAATTTTATATATAATTTATTATACCATTTACTAGATTTATTTTTATACAAGAATAAGCCAGTATTTGAGAATTCTTCATTATCACCTGCTACATATTCATCAACATACGTTGTATAGGTGACAAGCTTTAATTCATGTGCAATTTTGCCTATAATACTTTCTACCCCTTTATCTTTTGTAGTAATATGGATTAGTATCAGTCCATTACGATGTAATTTGCTTAGATATAAATTCATCGCTTCAATGGTTAAAAAACTTTTCGGAATAGTACTACCTGAATACACATCGATAATTACTAATCCGTATTCTTTATCTTTAGCTTGTTCTAATGTTTTTCTAGCATCACCAATAACAAAAGAAATATTAGCCTTAGAAGTGGCAAGAAATGTAAAATATTTGGTATTATTTGCAATTTCCTTAACTTGAGGATTCAATTCATAAAAAGTAAAATTTTGGTTTTTACGTCCGTAAGAAGATACCACCCCTATACCTAACCCTATGCAACATACTTTATTATGAACATTTTTAACATCACAAGAAGAAAAAAGATCATGTAATAAACCGCTATCTCTAGAATTCCCATAATACCAAAAATTAGGAATATGATTAGCGTGTCCATAATAATATTGTTCACCATGCAAAATGCCATTATTACTTAACATAATCTTATTAAATTTATAATCATATGTTACTGCTAATCTGCCATATGGAGATTGAACTTCATATAAAAGATAATCATGAATATGTAATAGCAGTACTAGAATTGCAAGTAGCGTTAAATCAAATGAAACTTGTATTTTTTCATGCCAGAAATGATTTATAAGCAATAAAATACACACCCCTACAAAAATTTTTATTTTATCTCTAAAAGCGAAGCATATATTGGTTGCTAATATTACATATATAATAGAGTAAATCAGCTCTACGAGATGTTTATGAGGAATGAATGGTTGTAGCACAGCCATTATGATCAGTATTATAATATATATTTTTGTTAATTTATCCTGGTTAATTTGCAAATTACTATCTTTTTTAGGCTCTAAAATTAACCCTGATGTTAGGGTAAATAAAAATAAACTGTTAAGGATAAATATAAATCTTGCTAATTGGTGAGAAAAAAAACTAATCGAACTTCCTAGTGTTAATACCACTACTCCACCAATAAAATAAATTATAAATTCTCTATCAACTACAATAGAAGCATTGCATCTTTTAACTTCAGATATACATATCAAATTGGTAAGTACAAATAATAAATAATATAAAATATTAAAAGACAAACTATAGCTTTCAATAAGAGCAAATGAAGATATTATTGGAACTAATACATAAATTTGAATCCGAACTAAGTCTCGTACCCAACTATCTTTAGAGAAGACCAAACTCACAATAATTAATGATATATAAGTAATAATAAATAGAAGCTGTACCCAAGGTGAAAATTTAAAAATTATCAAATTTGTTGCTAGGGAAATTAATGAAATAAAGAATAAACTTATCAAATAACGATTATAAGTTTGCATTAAATTTTTAACAATCATGCGTCACCTCTGAATACGAATAGTAATTACATTTATTATCTAGGATTTTTTAGATTCTACTACTATATTCTAATCTTTAACTCTGAGTAGTTAACTTAAGACAAAGTTATTGTAGCGCTGACACATCAAGTTTATAATTAAGTAAAATTCCACCAATTTCCTGACATAGTTTTTTAAGATCTAGTTTTGAACTAGCTTCGCAACGTACAACTAACACTGGTTGAGTATTAGAAGCCCTGAGTAACCACCAACCTTCTGGACAGTTATAACGGATCCCATCAATGTCATTATATTTTTTATTTTGATCATCTAAAGTAATTTTAACCTCTTCAATGACCTTGAATTTTTTATTATCGTCACAATCAATTCTAATTTCTGGCGTGTTAAAAACTTCAGGCATTTCATCAATCATATCCGTTAAAGTTTTTTTACTACGAGCCAATATATCAATTAATCGTATTGCAGCATATAATGCATCATCAAAACCATAATAACGATCCGCAAAAAATATGTGTCCACTCATCTCTCCTGCAAGAGGTGAATTTTGTTCACGCATTTTAGTTTTGATAAGTGAATGACCAGTTTTCCACATTAGTGGCTTACCATTTAAATCAGCTATGCCATCAAATAGTTTTTGGCTAGCTTTAACATCAGCAATAATTGTAGCATTAGGTATATTTGATAAAATATCTTTGGCAAATATCAATAATAGTTGATCTCCCCAAATAATTCGTCCCTTACCATCCACGACACCAATCCGATCTCCATCGCCATCAAATGCAAAACCCAAATCACATTTTTGTTCTGTAACCAATGAAATCAATTGTTCTAAATTTTCTTTAACTGTTGGATCAGGATGATGAGATGGAAAAGTCCCATCTATTTTTTCATTTATTACTACATGCACACCTGGTAATTTTTGTACTAAAATTTGCACTATATTTCCAGCAGCTCCATTACCTGGATCCCAAGCAATTTTTAAGTCTTTAATAGAATTAAGTCCTTCAATTAATCTTGTCACGTATTCTATCGAGCAATCTATTTTTTCATAATTATTATGAATAGGAAAATTACCTTTATAACTGTCTGAAATTTGGCTTAATCTTTTAATGTCTGTACCAAAAAATGGCTTTTCTTGATAAATGAATTTAAAGCCATTGTGGCTAGGAGGGTTATGAGAACCCGTAACCATAATTCCACCAGCAGCCTTATAGTAGAAAGTAGAAAAATATAACATTGGGGTTGGGCCTACACCTATAAATCTTACTTTCGCTCCGCCTTCTATTAACCCACTAATCAAAGATTCAGTTAATTTTGGAGAGCTTATTCTGCCATCACAACCAACATTGATATATTCACCTTTAACCAATTGTGCAAACGACCACCCTACTAGAAATGCATCTTGTATTGTTAAAGTTTGATCAACAATACCACGAATATCGTATTCACGTAAAATTGCCTCATTAATCATAAAATAATTTCGACTTTTTGAATTAATTTAATAAACACTATATAATGTAACGCATAATAATCAATATTTAGTAGATAAAATAAATGCAATTATGCGGTTTTATGTTAAAATCTGATTATAAACTTAAATATGATATAAATTATAATGAGCAATTTGCCCCAAGATATAATATTTTTAGCCATAATAGCAATAGCACTAATAGTGAAATTAATTTCAATACTAGGTCAAAAAGGAAATATAAAACCAGATTTAAAAACTGGAGTTTCTAAAACTGATATCCCTAACTCAGAACCAATTGTAATAGACAAAAACCTTGCTCCTGCGGACCAACTCAAATTAATTGATCCCAACTATAATGAATCAGTTTTTCTGAGTAATGCTAAAGAGGCTTTTAAAATGGTTTTAGAAGCATATGCTCAAGGACAAACGCATGTTCTATCAGACTTGGTTGACATAGAAGTAATGAAAAAATTTGCTTTTGCTATTGCTCATAGGGAAGAACTCAAACAAACTTGTGAAATTAACATATTAAAAATTATCTCGGCGACTATCGAAAATGTAGAAATTAATAATACTATAGCTGATATCACTGTAAAATTTACAGCTGAAGCTATTATGAATATCACCAATGAAAACAAAAATATAATTTCAGGACACCAAAACAAAATAGATAAATTATCTGACAATTGGATATTTAGAAGAAATTTAAAAAGCTCTGACCCAACTTGGAAATTAATGAATTTAACCGACATCCCCTTTGCTAAGGCCTAACTTTTTAGACCAGGTATAATTTATAAAGAATTTTTGCCAGGAAGGGCGCAAATCAACTAAACTTAAACCAATTTTACGTAAATAAGATAAAATTTTACTATTATTAGAAAAGCTACGATTAAGAATATCAGTAAAAATAATCATTGCATAATTATCGACTTTACGCCCTTTCATGAAATTTGCTAGTAAGGTCTCTGAGCCTATATCTAAACCTAAATTATTATATTCAAAAATTAAGTTAGCTAGATAATTAATATCGCGTAAACTTAAGTTAAAGCCTTGTCCAGCAATTGGATGAATAAAATGTAAGCTATCACCTATTAAAACTGTTCTTTGATCATAATATTTATGCGCAAAAACCAGACTCAAAGGATATGAAAACACTTTGCTAGAAATCTCTACATTCCCATGTGTTAATTGACATTTTTGTTGAAGAAAAAAGCTAATTTCTTCTTTTTCCATATTAGCAAAAATTTTGGCAGCTTCCGTCCGCTCAGTCCATACCACTGAAGACATATGTTGATCTTTTAAAGGCAAAATGGCAAAAGGACCTGAAGGATAGAAATGTTCATAGGCTACATTATTATGCTTTTTCTGATGTTTTATTGTAAATACTAGGGCATTTTGATTATATTCAAAAGTAGTACTAGCAATATTCAGCTTCTTTTTAATAGAAGAATTTTTTCCATCAGCTGCAACTAATAATTTAGCATAAATCACCTTATTATTACTTAGTTCTAAGGTTACTTTGCTTTGATTTGCCTCAAAATTTACTAATTGGGTATTATCTAAAATAGTTAAATTAGCGCACTCAATAGCATACTTATAAAGTTGCTGTAATAAATCATCATGTTCGATGATATAACCCAAAGGCTTACTATCAACTAGATCATTATCTAATTTCATTAAAAATGGTTCTTCACCATCTGCTACGATAATTTTATTGATAGTACCGTATTTAGTTTTAAAACATTGCCAGATTCCATAATCTTCTAAGACAGATTTACTAAAACGAGCAACTGCTATGCCGCGTCCATCCTGCCTGTTAGATAATCTCTTTGTTAATAAATTTTGGTCAATTAATACAACTTTAATTCCGTCCCTAGCTAATATGCTAGCTAGAGTAATACCATTAAGACCACCGCCAATAATAGCTACATCAAACATATCTACAAACCGAATTTACTAAGAGCGATTTTTTCTTCAATTTTGGTTATAGTATTATCTATTATTTCATCGGAATTCACAGAAAAACCTAATCTTTTCCTTAGCCATGATTGTTCACCACCAATTTTGACTATTTTACATTTTTTACCAAATTTTTCTTTTATAACTGAATATAAATCTCCAATATTATCAATTAGTCCTAATTCTAAAGCCTTTTTTCCACTCCAAAATTCACCATTAAATAAAATTTCCTCTGAAGCATTTAATTTATTTTTTCGTCTAGATAATATTAATGCTTTGAAACTATCATGAATATCTCGCTGAATATTATGCACTATTTTTAAATCTTCAGGCTTCTCTGGCTTAAAAGGATCAAGTACAGATTTATTTTTACCCTGGGTATAAACCCTGCGTTCAATTCCTAATTTTTTAATTGCATCTACAAATCCAAAACCGTAACTAATTACTCCAATACTACCAATAATAGAATTAGCAGACGCATATATCTCATCACCTGCACAAGCTAGCCAATAACCTCCTGAAGCAGCAACATCTTCAGCAAAACTAAAAACTTTTATCTTCTTTTCATCTGCTAAGTTGCGAATATAATTATAAATTAGTTCGCTTTGTACTGGTGAGCCTCCTGGTGAGTTTATCGATAATGCAACTGCTTTGAGTTGCGGTAATTCAAATGCTTTATCAATGCTAGACTTTATACCATCTAAATTTAGACCTACTTTACTAAACCCTTTGCTGCTACCAATTACTCCAGATAAATATATAACTGCTACTGACGAACCTCTCTTAGAGAAAAGTTTTTTAATTGTTTTAAAAAATGTCTTAATCATTATCTTTTACTTCTCCTTCTTGCTGTGGGTTTATTATGTCTAAATTTACAGGTCGTTTTACCTTTAACGAAAATTGGTCGTTTTGAATATTAGTATAATTATTTTCTGCAGAGCCCTTACCTTCTTCATTTTCCACTGGACCAATATGAGTAATTGCTTCAGGAGGGATATCATCTAATTTCTTAGGTAGTTTACTTGGATTGCTGCCTGAAGATGGATTTTGTTCCTTTAGCACATTCATATAATCTAAATTTATTGAGTGTTTTTGTTGGACATAAGATTTAAGTAAATTGATCATCTCTTCACTTTGCCAATCTGCAGCACCAGTGATTTTAGCAATATTCTGACCATCTATATCAATGATGAAAGATGTGGGCAAGTTACTAACTTCAAATAATGCGAACAATTCATTATTTTTATCCATAAAACTAAGTAGGTTTTTTAATTTATGATTTTTATAAAACTCTTTAACCACTTCAACTCCTTTGAAATCTTCTGAAATTGGCAAAACAATTATAGACTCTTTCCGAAGCGCTTTTTGTAATTGGTCAAGGTGCTTCATCTCTTCAATACAGCTGCTGCACCATGTAGCCCAAAAATGCAATAATAACACATTCCCTTCAAAACGTTCAAAACTATAGGCTTTACCATTAATATCTCTAAATTCTATTTCAGGGATAGGTACAGGAGGATACTCATCTATTAAAACGTTAGAATATGCCTTATTTATAAATATAAATAAGCTAATAAATAACAATAATATCCTTAAAAATTGTTCCATTGATAAAAACGCTTTGCCTAGTATAGTATTTGTTCTATATAGTTATATAATATATTTCATTTAAAAACAACAAAGCTTACTTTTTAGATCAAAATGAAAAAATTAATAATAATTAGCTTAACCCTAGCCTTGTTATTATGTGTTGGCTGTGGTAAAGTAGGACCATTAAAATTACCACCTAAGGATAACCCTAAAGAAAAACCTTCTCATAATCATGTTTCATTACAAAAATAACAGCTTACAGTTGGATAGCCTACAAGTCACTGAAATAGCTAAACAAGTAGGAACTCCATTTTATTTATATTCTATATCTTGCCTTAAGGAGAACTTTTTACAATATCAAAAAGCTTTTATGGGCCAAGATATGCTTATATGTTTTGCAGTAAAAGCTAATTCCAATTTATCTATTCTCAATGCTTTGGGTAAATTAGGAGCTGGGGCGGATTGTGTTTCTGAAGGTGAAATTAGGAAGTCTATTGCTGCTGGCATTGCTTCTAATAAAATAGTATTTTCAGGCGTAGGAAAAACTGAACAAGAATTAAACTATGCTATCTCGCAAAACATCTTCCAATTTAATATTGAATCAATACCTGAATTACTACTTTTAAATAAAATTGCCGCTTCACATAACAAAATAGTCAATATTGCTCTTAGAATTAATGCAGATATTGATAGCAAAACCCATTATAAAATCAATACTGGTTTAAAATGTAATAAATTTGGCATTCATATAGATGAATTATCAACTATTATTGAGCCTCTCCAAAAACTTACTGCTATTAATCTTCAAGGATTATCAATTCACATAGGTTCTCAAATTACTACTCTCGAACCATATAAAAAAGCATATAAAACTATTTTAGAAATAGCCAAATTGTTAGAATCTCTTAATTGTAAAATATCTTATCTAGATTTAGGGGGCGGCCTTGGAGTAAGGTATGACCAAGAAAACCCACCTACAATTATTGAATATTCTGAAATGGTAAAAAGTATTTTCCGAGATTCAAATTATAAATTTATAATTGAACCGGGGCGTTCGTTAGTAGCAGATATCGGAATTTTAGTATCTAAAGTTATTTATATCAAATCAACACAAGATAAAAAATTTGCTATTATTGATGCTGGCATGAATGATATTTTGCGACAAAGCTTATATGATGCATATCATGATATACTACCTTTAACTGTTAACCACCAACCTACTACCCTTTATGATGTTGTTGGCCCAGTTTGTGAGACTTCAGATGTATTTATCCGTGATAAAAATTTGCAAATGCTTTCACCAAATGACTTGATAGCCTTTAAACATGCTGGAGCCTATGGCGCAGTTATGTCTTCAACTTATAATTCACGTTTATTAATCCCTGAAGTTATAGCTCAAAATACACAATTCGCTATTACCAAACCGCGCCTTTCGTATGAAGATATGCTGAAAGCAGAAATTATTCCTAATTGGATATAACTAATTACGCCAATTATTTACTAATTCATGATAATCATCTACTAAAACTTTAGTAACTGGCCCAAAGGAAAAACTATAATCATTAATGCTCTTAATCGGCACAATTTCACTAGCAGTACCTGTTAAAAAAGCTTCATTTGCTTTAGAAAGCTCAGATAATTCAATATGACGCTCTATAACTTTAATATTTCTCTTTTTTGCAAGATCAATTACCGTTTGCCGCGTAATACCGTTTAAAAAACAATCAGGAATTGGAGTATGCAACTCTCCATCTATAACCATAAAAAAATTGGCGCTTGTACCTTCGGCAATTAAGCCTCTATAATCAAGCATTAATGCATCATCAAAACCTTTATCAGCAGCAGCATGTTTAGATAAAGTATTAATTACATAACCACAAGCAGCTTTACTATCAGTCGGCATTGAACTTGCTGGTGGTCTCACCCACTCAGAAATCATTAGCGACAATCCCTTTTCTACCACTTCTTTCCTGTAATATGAAGGTAAAGACCAAAGAGCAATCATCATATGAATTGAGCTTTGTGGTGCAGCAATTGTCATTTGCTCGCTGCCACGCCATGCCATCATTTTCATGTAACCATTTTCTATATTTTGTTTTTTAACTAACTCATCTTTTGCTTTATTAATTTCAGCAGCAGTAAAAGGTAATTTAAATCCCAATAAATTAGCTGATTTTTCTAACCTTTGAGTATGTTGATGTGATTTAAAAATAACTCCTTTATAAACCCTCTCTCCTTCAAAAACACAACTAGCATAATTTAATCCGTGGGTCATAACATGAATTTTAGCTTCTGGCCATGGAACGAATTGGCCATTAAACCAAATATAACCATCGCGCTTATCAAAAGATATGATTTGCATCTAAACTCCTATATTGTGATAATGTTTAAATCGAATATAATATAAGCAATACTAATTGTAAAACATATTGCTATTAATGCCTAAAAACCAGTCACATATTCTAATTGTAGATGATGATAATAGAATTAGAAGTTTATTAAAAACATATCTAATGGATCATAACTATATAGTATCTATAGCTAAAAACACTAATCAAGCACGACAAATTCTAGCTACTTTCAATATTGATTTAATAATCTTAGATATAATGATGCCCAACGAAACTGGCCTCGAATTTGCCCAAGTACTAAGACGCACCTCTAGCGTTGCTATTTTAATGTTAACAGCAATGGGAGATGTGGAAGCACGTATAGTAGGTTTAAAATCAGGAGCTGATGATTACATAGCTAAACCCTTTGAACCTAGAGAATTATTAATTAGAATTGAGAAACTTATTAACAGGACAAAGCTTTTAGAGAAATTTATAAATAATCATGTTATCTTTTTCGGGCAGATTCAATATGATATTAGTAATAACATTTTACATAGAAATTCTGACCATATCTCCCTTAGCTCTAGTGAATCAAAACTATTAAAGATTCTAATTGATAATTTAGGCACAACTATTAGCCGACAAAAACTAGCTAAACTCTGTGGAAATATTAACGAGAGATCAATTGATGTGCAAATTACTAGATTACGTAACAAAATAGAATGTGATCCTAAAAAACCTAAATTTATACAGACTATGCGTGGGCAAGGTTATACATTGTTTGGAACCAAAGTATGAAAAAATTTATTAAGAATTTTATACCCATAACTCTTTTTTCAAGAATGTTGTTAATTATTATTATCCCAACTATTATTGCACAGTTGATTTCTACCTATATATTCTATCATCGTCACTGGGACAATGTAAGTGACTCAATGATTTATTCATTAGCAGGAGAAATTGCTTTTATTTCTGAACTCCATCAAAAACTAAATACCAAAGATATAAAAAAACTTAAAACTTATACCAACTTAAAATATGTATTTTTTAAAGATAGGAAAATTACGATCCATAAATCTCCTCTTAGCAAAGAGTTAAAAATCCTGCAACGTAATTTGCAAAATAATATATCTAACCCTATCAACCTACGCTACAATAAAACCCTTAAAGAAGTTGAGGTACAAGTGCAAATGAGTGACGGTATGTTATTCTTTGAAGTACCACATAATCGTTTTTATACCCCAACTACTTATATTTTTATTTTATGGATGGTAGGTATTACTTCAGTATTATTGATATTTACTATTATTTTCTCAAAAAATCAGATCAAATCTATTACCAAGCTTAGTATGGCAGCTGAAAAATTTGGTACCGGACAAGCTTTAAATAATTTCAAACCTGAAGGAGCAATCGAAGTAAGGAAAGCAGGATTGGCCTTTCTAGAAATGAAACAACGTATCGAAAATCAAATTAGACAACGCACAGAAATGTTGGCAGGAGTCTCGCATGACTTGCGCACCCCAATTACAAGAATTAACCTTCAGTTAGCTCTTATGAAACCAAGCAAAGCTTTACGTGATATTAAAAATGATATTCAGGAAATGGAAAGCATAATTAACGACTATCTTGACTTTGCCAAAGGTGAAGATTCTCATAAAGTAACTAGTACTAATTTAAATAACTTTTTAAAAAGCATTGTTCAAAAATATAAGCGTCAAGGTATCGATATATCCCTTGTCTCAAATAAAGTGTTTAACAGTAATATAAGAAGTGATGCCTTTAAAAGGGCTGTACAAAATCTTATAGATAATGCAACACGTTTTGCTAGCAAAATAGAAATTCATTTAAGAGAAGAAAAAAAATTTATTGTGATTGAAGTTAATGATAATGGTCCTGGCATTGATAAACATGAAATGAAAAAAGTATTCCAACCTTTTTATAGGGTGGAGCATTCTCGTAACCAAACAACTGGGGGCATAGGTCTAGGGTTATCTATTGCTCAAGATATTATCATCAGGCATGGCGGAAACATCTTACTTGAAAAAAGTAGCCTAGGAGGCTTAAAAGCGAGTATTATTATACCTAAGTAGCTTTAAGGAAAACCATTGATATCATTTCAAATATAGTCCAAAATTATAAATAAGAGGTGATATGACTTTATTGATCTTTTCAGTAACATTATTTTTGATTGCATGCATTGCTGGGATGCTAGGTGCGTTAACTGGTTTAGGAGGAGGTATTTTATTAATACCAGTACTAGTCTTGCTTTTTCATATTGATATTCACTATGCAATGGGTACCTCTCTCATTTCTGTAATTGCAACCTCTTCTGGGAGCTCAATCGCTTATTTACGCGAAGGATACACTAATTTGCGTATAGCAATGTTTTTAGAGATAGGGGCAGTAATTGGGGCTTTTATAGGTGCATTATCAATCAGCATTTTTCCAACCAATATCATTGCTATTATCTTTGGATTTGTTTTAATTTTTTCAGCATATCTTTCTCTAAGAAATAAAATGGAATTAGAACAGAATACCCTTTCTCATCCTTGGGCAATCAAGCTAAAACTTGATGGAACTTATCCTACCCCAGAAGGCAATAAATCCTATAAAGTACAAAATGTGCCTTTAGCTTTAGGGATTATGACGGTGGCTGGAACTCTATCTGGTTTATTAGGAATTGGTTCTGGAGCATTAAAAGTATTAGCCATGGATCAAGCAATGCGTTTACCTTATAAAGTAGCTACCACTACAAGTAATTTCATTATTGGCATTACTGCAGCGGTAAGTGCGGGTACTTATTTCGCCTATGGTTATATTGATCCTAATCTTACCTTTCCTGTTATGATAGGAGTGTTATTAGGATCCCTTATAGGTGCAAAAATTTTACCAAAAATAAATAATCATAATTTGAGGATTATATTTTCAATAATGATTCTCTTACTTGCAGCACAAATGATTTATAAAGGCTTTATAGGTAAAATATAACAATGGAACAATTACAATTAATAATGAATCGGATAATGTTAATAGGGGTAGGCATTTCACTTTTACTTACTATTGCCGGTGGAGCTTTTGATTTATTCCTGCATGGTGATAACATTGTTTCTTATCAAGTTTTCCATGCCCAACCGCAATCCCTAGATTCTCCTTCAGCTATTATTAAAGGGGTTTTTAGCTTTACTCCAGCAGCTATTATTCAGCTTGGTTTATTAATTTTAGTTTTACTCCAAAGCGTACGAATTGCCTTAATGACAGGATTTTTTATAAAATTACAGGACAATTATTTTATATGGATTAGTTTATTTATTTTAGCAGTCCTTATTTATAGTTGTTTGTTTGGCACTTCTCATTATACGGCATTTAATGAGTTGTATTAGTAACATATCCATATAATTTTCAGGGCTTAATACCCAGCTTAGCTGCTACTTCTTTATTAACTATTAGGTCTAATTGCTTTGGAGTTTCCACTGGAATATTCTCCGGTGTTTCGCCATTCAAAATTTTAGCAGCAATTTTTCCTGTTTGTACACCAATTTGGTATTCATCATAAGCTAGCGCCGCTACTGCTCCTTGGTCTACAGCTTCGGCAAAGGATGCAAAAACAGGTATATGATTCTGATCCATAACTTTCATAAGCGCTGGTAAAGCCGAAGCAACAGTATTATCTTGCAATAAAAATATTGCTTGTACTTTGGATACTAAACCTTTTGCAGCCAAACTAACATCAGCAGAGCTAGTTACACTAGTGGTGATTAGGTTTATTCCTAATTTCTTGGTTTCTTGCTTCACTTGATTCATTAATTCTACTGAATTAACCTCACTAAAATTGATTATTAAACCTAAATTTTTAATGCCAGGTATAAATTGTTGTACTAATTGGATTTGTTCCTTAATTGCCGATGGATTATTAGTACCGGTTATATTACCGCCAGGGTGGTTCAAAGATACGACTAACTTTGCTTTCACAGGATCAGTTACAGTTGCAAAAACTACAGGTATGTGAGTAGCTTTAGCTGCGTTTGCTGCTGCTTGTGCTGAGGGTGTGGTAATTGCAATAATAATATCGCTATTTTCACTAACGAATTTTTTAGCAATTTGATTAGCTAATACTATATTGCCATTAGCATTCTGATAATCAATTTTAATGCTTTGATTATTAATAAAATTCGCCTCTTTTAAACCATCAATAATACCTGAACGCACTTTGTCTAAAGTAGGGTGAGCTACAATTTGAGTGATTGCTACTTTTTTTAAAGTATCAGCAATTGCTAAATTAGTAATGAATGAAATTGAAAGAAATATTACGCTTAAGAGTTTTAATTGGTTTTTCATGTTAGATCCTTATAATAATTTAAATAAAAATAGTAAACAACGCCTAGATTAACTACGCCATTGCCACCATTTATTTAAGTTATTATAAAGATTTATATTCATAAATTACCCCTTAATTATAAAGAAATATACTCAAAGAATTGCTTTTTGTCAACCACGTCGGTAAGCAGCTTTTGCAGTTCCATGGGTTACAGATGATCCAGCTACACCTCCTCCTCGAACAACTTTTTCAGCCCCATGAGTTACATATGCTGATCCAGCTCCTCCTCGAATTGCAGGTTTGAGGCCACCTATTATCGTTACAGCCGCTATTTTTGCACGAACACTTGCTTGCAATCTAGCTAATGAACCTCTCTTAACCTCCTCGCTGGGAGAAGAAAGTATACTTGAGATACTTCCTTTATATTCTTGTATAGCCTTTATTACTGGAGAAGTTGGCTTATGACCTATTTCTATAAGCAAAGACTCCAATTTAGATAAGGCTTTGTTATTTTTTCCTTGATTAACCATTTGCATAAATGCATTTATATATAATCTTTCTAAGTCGTCTTTTTTGCTTCCTTCCCTACTTAAAGATCTTACAATATGGGGTAAAAGAGTATCTTTACCCTCAATAACAGCTCTATTAAACTCATCTTTCAAAGAATCCACAATTGACCTTAGCTTATGTTCACTAGACACCAAAACATCTGATACAGGAACTACAGGTGTTACACTGCGATGGTCAATAGCAACACTTTCAGTAGGAGCTAATGGTCTATCTTCTTCGACTGCTTTTGCCTTACCAGCTTTACCTGATTTAGCTAATGCATCTTTTATTCTTTCTAATATATCAGGAACTGGAGATAATACCCCTGACACAGAATCTCCTTCATCTCTTAAACTTTTAGTAACCACTTTACTAGCTGCTAAAGGTAACGGTACAGAAAGATGATCACTTACCGCAGCCGTTCCTCTTAAACTAGGGGGCGATGCTCTTCCTATATCTGCTACTGACACTGGACTACCAACTGGTGATACAGGTAACCCATCAACAGAAGGACTTGTTGCACTTACAGTTGATTCAGTAGCAGCAGATGATGGGCCTGCTGATAAAGATGTTCCAGGAGCATCAGGAGAAGGCGCCAAAGCTCTGCTTAATTCTCTTCTCAAATCATCTATACTAGCTCTAGTCCCATCTAATTCACCATACATTACATCATCCCTGTACTTACCCATAGCTTCTATTAATGCTTGATTTGGCTCAGCCAAGGATATGAGCTTTTCTACTGCAGCAAAATTATTTGCTTGAGCAGCTGCTAAGAAACTTGCAACAATCAGCTCTGCTTGTTTAGTTGGGGTTATTACACCAATTTTATTAAGTTCAGCTAACACGTAATTTAAAATCTCACCATGACCATTAGCTGCTAAATTAACAAATGCAGTTTGCAATGCTTCTCTTCTCTCATTTTTATTTGCGGTTTGTTCATAAAATCTTTGAACAAAATGGTCAAAAAATTGTGGTGCAATAATCTTATCCATCGGTCCTATAACTCTAACTACATCTTCAAGGCTAAGTTTTTTTGCTACTTCTAAACTTTCTAAAAAATGGCCTTTAGATTGCTCTGCAATCTTTTCTAAGGCATCTTCTCTAACTTCAAAAGGCTTACTTAATGCAGTTTGTAAAGCTTTAAGCACATCATCACTTAATCCAACATCATCATAAGCTGGATCATACTTAGTTATTACTTCTAATAAAGCGGGATTTACTGCAGCTAATTCCTTTAGTCTATCACGAGCTACCATATTATTATTTTTTGCAGCTTCATAAAATCCATTAGCCACTAGCTCACTTAAGAATTCCTTAGTGAGGTATCCTCTATCTTGTAGTGTAAAAACTACATAATCTAAAAGCTTAATATTACCTTCAGCCGCCGCGGTTATGAAAGTTTGCTCAAGCATCATTGCTGTATGAACTTCTCCAGGATGTTGTTTAGCATATCTATCAACAAACCCATCAAGTAAAGATTGAGTAAAAAATCCTGAAGTTAATTGATTAAGAACCCAAACTCCCCTTTGCACTTCTGAATTTATTTTTTGATGTTCTAATTTTGTTCTAACAGCATGGCCTCTAAATGCAGCTTGAATTTTAGTCGCTGCTTCATTTTGTTTTTTAACTTCCCCTCTAGCTACATGACCACGATATAATGCTTGGATTTTAGTCGCTGCTTCTTCAGCTTCTTTAGCTTCTTTGATTTTTTTTCTAACAGCATGGCCTCTAAATGCAGCCTGGATTTTAGTCGCTGCTTCACCTAAAGCTTTTTTAGTTGCTGCTTCTTTAGCTTCTTTAATTTTCGTTCTAACTGAATGACCTTTAAATGCAGCTTGAATTTTAGTCGCTGCCATTCGCTTTATACTACCATGTTTAATTGCGTCTTTATTTTCTTGAATTAATTGAGCGGCAAAACCTCGGGTAATAAATTTATTATATTCGTCAGCACTACGTTCAATTGTTGCGGTTTTTAGCCATTCCGAAACAGCAGGTTTATTTAAATATTTTGTTAAAAAATTACCTAGTTTTTCAGTATTGGCTTCAATATATGTATCATCAATTTTATCACTGCTAGCTAAAGTAGCTACAAAATCGCCAACTATCATAGTAAGTAATTCTGGCTTTTCATCATATCTTAAATTTAGCTCTGGAACACGTTGAATATCACTTAATAATTGATCTGTAAGTCTAGCTCTAACAGCAGCAGTAATTGTCATAATAATTCTCTTCTTAGATCAAAATATAATTATAACTTAAAGAAATTAACAAGGTATTAATAATAAAAGATTGAGAAAAAATTACATACTGAGTTAGCAGAGTTAGGAACAAGCTTAGTATATTTTATAGATTTAAATGATAAAAGAACTGATTAATTAAAAAAAATGTTCGCTTAATAGGCTTGGCAGTAACTTACTCTCCCACATCTTAAGATGCAGTACCATCAGCGCTGCATGTTTTCACATTCGAGTTCGGGATGGGATCGCGTGGTTCCCATGTGCTATGGCCACCAAGCCAATTAAGCGAACATTTTGTCGTGAATAAAATCTGCAATAATTGAATATCTCTATACAGCGTTAACGCTGCATATGCAATAAGTCATAGAAAAAATTAAATCAATCGAGCTATTAGTACTAGTTAGCTAAACACATTACTGTGCGTACACACCTAGCCTATCAACGTGATGGTCTATCACGGCTCTGATGGGGAAATCTAGTTTTGAGGTGGGTTTCCCGCTTAGATGCTTTCAGCGGTTATCCCGACCGTACATGGCTACCCAGCGATGCCACTGGCGTGACAACTGGTACACTAGAGGTACGTCCACCTTGGTCCTCTCGTACTAAAGGCAGATCCTCGCAAATTTCCTTACACCCACGGCAGATAGGGACCGAACTGTCTCGCGACGTTCTAAACCCAGCTCACGTACCACTTTAATCGGCGAACAGCCGAACCCTTGGGACCTTCTCCAGCCCCAGGATGTGATGAGCCGACATCGAGGT
>JAGVLN010000033.1 GCA_020049805.1 Rickettsiales bacterium | reverse complement strand
TTGTAACAATTGACAGTGGAATTTAAACTGGCCACACTTAATATTGAAACAATTAACTATTTTAAGAGGAGACTAAAATGTGTATTGATTTCTTAAAGCTAGAACCAAGATTAGGACGAGTTAAATATATCGCAGCTCAATCATTCTGGTTAAGTATTTTATTAGTATTCGCAATCTTGCCAAGAGTTACTCTGGATTGCACAACACAAGATTCTATCTTCACTCAAGTACTAAACTCTAATCCAGGTTATATTATTATTTACACATTAATAATGATATTTATCCTTACCATTATAGTGAATTTAATCTTTCTCAGAATCAGAAGGATTAATGATTTTAATTTGAAAGGTTGGTGGATCTTACTTGGCCTAGTCCCTGTAGTTAACTTATTATGGGAAATTGCCGTACTTTTTGTTCCAGGTACCAAAGGCGCTAATAAATTTGGTAAACCAGATAAAGCTCCTACTACTATTGATTATTTAATAATCTTAGTATTACCAATCACTGTTTTTATACTTTATTACTACGGACTTTTATATGAAACAGACGTAATGGTCATTAACGAAACAGTTATAGCTGAGTTACCACAAGGACAATAAATAATCTTTATGTATTTAAACACCTTGTAAATTAGGAATAAAACTTCTAATTTACAGGGTGTTAGTTTATTCAGAGTGTATTCTGTCTAAATCTGATGAAGCCACCATTTCTTTAGAAGAAATAGAAAAGAAATATAGTCTAGAAGATTAGGTTTACCATAAGCGCATAAAAGACACTTTCTAAACTTCTTAGAGATACACAAAAACTTATCTGAAGTTATATAAAAGAATTGTATAGTATCATTTGGTACTATCATATGACATAACCACTCTAGCAAATTCGTCTTATCTCCGCACCGCAATGCATTAATTTCTGCTCAATTCGCTCATAACCCCGATCAAGATGATAGACCCTATTAATTAAGGTTTCGCCTTTTGCTGCTAATCCTGCAAGAACTAAAGAGACCGAAGCCCGTAAATCCGTCGCCATAACCTCAGCGCTTTTTAATTCATCAACTCCTCTAATTGTAGCGCTATTGGAAGCAAGAGAAATATTTGCCCCCATTCTAGAAAGCTCTGGGACATGCATAAATCTGTTTTCAAATATATTTTCAATAATAATAGATGTACCTTTAGACAAGGCTAACAAGCTCATGATTTGTGCTTGCATATCAGTAGGAAAACCTGGAAAAGCATTAGTGGTAATGTCAATAGCATTTTTTACCCCTGTGCATGCAACTGTTATCTGTTGTTCACCAGCAGTAACCCTCGCCCCTATCTGTACTAACTTTTCCAAAATGTTACTGCAAATACCATAATCAACATTTTTCAAGGTTAATTCTCCACCGGTAATAACCGCTGCAATAGCATAAGTGCCAGCCTCAATACGGTCAGGAACTACCTTATGATATGCCCCTGTAAGTTTCTCTACTCCATCTATCACAAGTGTACTCGTGCCAATACCTGAAATTTTTGCTCCCATAGCATTTAATAATTTAGCTAAATCGGTAATTTCTGGCTCGCACGCAGCATTATGTAAAACTGTTTGTCCTTCTGCAAGAGTGGCTGCCATTAATATATTTTCTGTAGCTCCTACAGAAACGATATTGAAATAAATCTCAGCGCCTTTTAATCTATTCTTAACCTTGGCTTCAACATACCCGCTTTCTAGTTTAATCTCTGCTCCCATTTGTTCTAAGGCACTTAGATGTAAATCAACTGGCCTTGTACCTATTGCACATCCTCCTGGTAAAGAAACCCGTGCATATCCAAACCGCGCAAGTAATGGTCCCAATACTAAAACTGATGCTCGCATTTTACGTACAATATCATATGGCGCTTCCAAATTATGAATATGGTCTGCATTAAGCAAAATCACCCTACCTGTAGGACAACCTAAAGTATTAATTCCGTCAACGCTAAATTTTACTCCATGATTAATAAGTAAATGCGACATAGTAAGAATATCAGATAGGTGTGGAACATTTGCTAACACTACCGTGTCTTTGGTCAAAAGTGACGCTGCCATTAGAGGTAAAGCAGCATTTTTTGCCCCACTAATCACTAAAGAACCATATAAGGGCCTTCCTCCAGTAATAACTATACGGTCCATATTATACTAATCATGATTGGTTAAATGTAAGATGCCTGCTTTTAGATAAGCATAACCAGTAATTACAGTTAAACCAGCTGCTATCCATAAAGCTATACTCCCAATAGCATAAACCTGGTCCCAACCTAAACCTTCATTACCTAATACTAAAATAAAAATTGCTGTCATCTGTAAAAAAGTTTTAACTTTTGCTAAATTACTAACTGGTATACTCACCCTAATTTCTGCTAATATCTCACGCAAGCCTGAAACTAGGATTTCTCGACAAATAATAGCAATAGCAGGTAATAAATCAGCTTTATCGTAATGGACTAATACTAAAATTACCGATCCTACTAATAACTTATCAGCTATTGGATCTAAAAACTGACCCAATTTTGTTTGGATCGACCAAGCTCTTGCTAAAAAACCGTCTAAAAAATCTGTAATACAAGCATATAAGAACAATCCTGCCGCTAATCGATGCCCAAATGCACTTTGGTCAAAGCACATAGCTATCAATACAAAAGGTATCACTATTATGCGCGATACTGTTAAAATATTTGGTAATTGTTTTATCATAATAAGAAATTTATACCAGCACTTATTACAGTTGTGAATCAAATGTTATAATTTATTAGTGAAAATGTCTAAAAATTTTCTCAGCAATTTTTTTACTTATAGTATCAATTTGTTGTAGTTGCTCTATTGTAGCATTTTCGATATTGGTTACTGAACCAAAATGATTAAGGAGAATTTTCTTTCTTTTAGAACCAATTCCATCTATTTGATCTAGCACAGAAGTTTTAATTGCTTTAGATCTTTTTGCACGGTGAGTTTTTATAGCAAATCTATGAGCTTCATCTCGTAAAATCTGCAAATATTTCATTACCTTATTATCTCGATCTAATGTAAATTCTCCTTTATCCACAGTGAAAAATCTCTCTTTACCAGCATTACGTTCTGGTCCTTTAGCAATGCCTACTGCATATATATCCTGCTCCAGCTCCTTCAATACCGACATTGCAGTAGAAAGATGCCCTGCTCCACCATCAATCAATATTAAATCTGGCTTAGGCAAATCTCTTTTAAACCTTCTACTCAAAACATCTTTCATCATTAAATAATCATCGCCACCAGAAGATTTACTAGTTAGATTAATATTATATTTTCGATACTCATTCTTTTCAAAACCATTCTCCCCAGCTACAACCATTGCTCCTACAGCAAATTTCCCAGCAATATGGCTATTATCATATATTTCTATTCTCTTAACTTGATGCGGCAAATCAAATAAAAGCTGAACTTCTTTTAACATCGCTGTATGATATGATTTATTCTCTAAATTCTTTTCCACATCATACCTGATATTGTTTAAAACAAATTTGATCAATTCAAATTTCTTACCTTGTTTAGGCACTTCAATTGTAACTTTGCGCCCAGAAAACGCCTGGAGGGCTTGTTGAACTAATTTGGGTTCTTCAATAGATTGACTTAATATAATCGAAGGAGGAACCTGATTATGTGGATAATAATATAATAAAAAACTCCTTAAGACTTCTTCTACACTTGCATTCTCAGCATGTTCAGGGAAATATATTTTATTTCCTAAATTTTGTCCCATCCGAAAAAAGAAAATTTGCAGTGCCATAACACCGCCAATATTCAGAGCTCCAATAATATCAGCATCCCCTATCTCCTTTACTTCAACCATCTGCTTGGATTGTATATAGCTTAAAACTTTAATCCGGTCTCGATATTGCGCAGCTCGTTCATAATCAAATCTATCACTGGCCTCCTGCATTTTTTCAGCTAAATCTTTTTGTAAATCAGTATTTTTACCCGCCAAAAAATCCTTGGTTTGTTTTACAAGTTGTAAATAATCTGCTAGCACAACTTTACCAACACAAGGCGCGGAGCATCTTTTAATTTGGTATAATAAACATGGCCTTTTCCTAGTAGCAAAATAATGATCGGAGCAAGACCTAAGTAAAAACGCTTTTTCAAGATAAGTCATGGTCTCATCTACTTTTTGAGGCGAAGTAAACGGGCCGTAATATGTCCCTTTTATATCTTTAATTCCTCGATATTTAGCAATTTGTGGATATGGGTGATCTTCCCTAATTAATAAGTAAGGAAAAGACTTACTATCTTTTAATAAAATATTGTAACGCGGTTTAAATTTTCTTATTAAATTGGCTTCTAGCAATAATGCTTCTAATTCTGTGGTAGTTTTAATTGTTTCAACTTTACGAACCTGCATTATCATTTGCTGAATACGTTCAGTCTGATCACGAAGCACAGTATAATTAGCTAAGCGGTTACGTAAATTTTTTGCTTTGCCTATATAAATGACATTACCACCTGCATCAAACATTTGGTATATACCGGCTACTGTCGGTACATTCTTTAAATACTCCTTAATAATTTCCGTGCTCATAAGCTAAATATTAAGTAAACTTCTTAGCATTTCAATTATAATTTTAACTTTCGCGGAAATTAATCCTCACAAGATAGAATTGACCCCCCTAATCTTTAAGTTGTAAAATGCCAACCGGAAAAGCAACAGATTAATGGGGGTTAATTATGCATCAAAGTTTAGCAATTTTTGAAAAATTTAAAATCCGCCGACATTTTGACGAAAAAACACAAAAAATGGTTTTTCTCAGTGATAGATGTTGTAGCTGCTTTAACTGAACAATTTGATTATAGAAGAGCTAAAAGCTACTGGACCACTTTAAAAAGCCGCTTAAAGCAAGAAGGAAGTGAAGTGGTCACAAATTGTGACCAGTTGAAAATGGTAGCAGAAGACGACAAAATGAGACTTACTGATGCTGCCGATATAGAGACCATCCTTCGCTTAATCCAATCAATTCCAAGCCCTAAAGCTGAACCAATAAAACTAGCATTTTAATAAATTACTGTTCCTACAATTCAGGATATACGAACAGGCACTATCTCCCTAACACACGCAGGTAGTCTTGCTTCAACAACCTGCCCACCACAACCAAATGTAATTGAGCCAGACCCTAAACTAAGGTCCTCAATAATATATTTTCCGGGTTTTTCAGGTATAGATAATTCAAGAGAACTACCATCCTGCTTAATTATATAAAGTAAGTTTTCATGTTGTTCTTTATTCATTATTTTTAGTTGAACCTCCCTTTATTATTTTTAATTATTTTACAGAATATAATATCACATTTCCTTTTTTAAATCGATTGAAACTTGAATTAATTCACCTGGATTATATTAAGACGTTATATAAAAACTTTTAAAAGTTTATTATCTTAAAGAATATCTTAAGAATATACTATCCACAAAAATTGTGGATAACTATGTGAATAACATTGGTATTATATAGCTCAATGACACCATATTCTATCATTTAAATCACTTTGCCTAAAAATTAGGCATGTCTTTTTAACTTATTGAAAAATGAGGTTTTTTCCGTAAATGAATAGGTTAGAAAAATTAAGCCTTTAAAAATTAATAATGGTTTAAATTTATTACATTTATTACATTTCTGATTGTGTATAAATCTTATTTAATTTATCTTAAGTTAATAGAGCAAATTAATCCTAATAATAACATGACCTATTCTTTTAAAAACATTGGTTGTACCTCAGATAATAGCGAAAAAGCTAAAACAATTCATAAATTTTTAACTGAAAAAATAGGCATTCAAGATATAGACCCTAGTAAAAAGCTTGATTTGATCATAGTTATTGGCGGTGATGGTACAATGCTTCATACTATTCATAATTTTATGCACCTTAATGTACCATTTTATGGAATTAATGCAGGACATATCGGCTTTCTAATGAATTCAGATTTTGATATCAATAATGTTACCAAAGCCAAGTTTTTAGATAATTTAGAAAATAGTAAACGCGTAGAAATCCCACCATTGCAAATGCTAGTTGAAACTACTAAGGGTGAACAAATTTCTACTTTAGCTATAAATGAAGTGTCCTTACTACGTCAAACTCATCAATCAGCAAAACTGGCAGTAAAAATCAATAATAAGTTACAAATGGAAGAATTAGTATGTGATGGCATTTTAGTTGCCACCTCTGCCGGCAGTACTGCTTATAATTTATCGGCTGGTGGACCAATTCTACCTATTGGCTCTAATTTATTGGCTTTAACACCAATCAGCGCATTCAGACCTCGCTTATGGCGCGGCGCTTTATTGCCGCATAATAGTAAAATTACTATTGAAGTACTCGAATCTAATAAAAGGCCGGTTAGCGCTGTTGCTGACTTCCACGAAACCAGAAACGTAATTAGTGTTACAGTCAGTGAATGTGCAGATAAAACTATAAGTTTGCTTTTTGATCCTAATCATAGCTTGGAAGACCGAGTTATTAAGGAGCAATTTTTGAAGTAACCTTTCACTATTGGAAAACGCGCCTTACTCCCTACCGTCATTGGCTCTCCTTTTCCGTCATTGCGAGGAGTGCTCTTGCACGACGAAGCAATCCATCTTTACCCAACTCATAAGATATTATAAGCCTTTGCCCTATTTAAATGGATCGCCACGGCCGCTTTGCTCCCTCGGGATTACGGGAAGGAGATCGTCGTCATTGCTAGAAGTGTTTCTAAGCGACAAACAATCTACTATTGCTCTTTTAATGTCTCAACAACTATGTTATAAGCTCAGGTCATAAATTTTATCAATAAAAATATGTTATTAACATTAATAAAAAACCTAAAAAAAGAAGGAAGTAGAGCTAAATTAATTGGCGCAACTATAGCAAGCACCTTGTTTCTCTACACAATGAGAGGTGCTATAGCAAATATTGGTGCCAACAGCGTAATACCTTATATTAATTTGATTATATTTAATGAAGTAATTGGCTTTATTGGCGCCAGGATTGCTCTTACAATACAACAAGAAATTACAGATTTTACCAGGCCAAAAAATATAGATATAGAAGATATAGAGAATGAGACAAGAGCGGCTCCTACCCCCCCAGAGATTACTCATGAGAGAGTTGAAAAGAGAGACCATGTAGTAGGAAGTAGAAAGGGATATGACGCTGATACAGAACTTAGCCCAGGGCTCAGGAGGTATGCACACCTAAATAATGGAGGAAGGTCTAGATAAAATTCTGTCTTAGAAAATATAATTGATAATATACCCAATTGGATATAAACATATTAATACTACATTTATTAGAATATTTTTTACCCTACCCCCTTACATAATCTTCCATCCCTATGTTACTATAACTTGCAAACTGTCCTCTAGTAATTCACACCTCACCTCATAGAGGCAGTTTGCGCTATGAATAAGTTTTTGAGTAAATTATATTTCTCAATCTTACTATACTATTAAGAGATCGCTAAAAAAACGTCATTGTGAACAAAGTTTTTACGCGACGAAGCAATCCACCTAATAATTAACCTTAATTTCATGAGTCATTATGTCCAAAAAAATAAAAGAAGAATTAATTAATTTTGAAAAAACCGCCTATAGCCTCAACAAAATCCAAACATCAAT
>JAGVLN010000030.1 GCA_020049805.1 Rickettsiales bacterium | reverse complement strand
CTGTACGCCAACAATGCGGATAGTTATGAATATATTGCTCAGTTTCGATCCAATCGCCTTGTTCTTTTAATTTTATAATGATTCGATCATTAGCATCAAATACCTGTACCCCTACTAAATCACTAATTTCACTTGTGAATTTGCCGGCATTATCTACCGGGCAAACAAGTTCAATACCATGTTTTGCACAAACTATTTGATCATCTTCCCCAAAACCAGGAGCCATATGCACTACTCCAGTACCGTCTCCTTCAGTTACAAATTCAGCACTTAATACTACAAAACTATTTGGATGACCGTTAAAATAAGAAAATAAAGGTTGATAGTGAAGCCCTACTAAAGACTTACCTTTAATAATATGCTGTGGTGTGTCATCTTCTATCTTAAGTTTTTTCTTATATTTTGCTACAGAACTCGCAGCTAAGATCAAACATTCGTTTTTTTCGGTAACAACACAAGCATAATTCATATCTTCATTTACAGCTAAAGCCAAGTTTGAAGGTAATGTCCATGGCGTAGTAGTCCAGGCTAATAATTTATATTTTGTACAATTACTAGGCGCACCATGTGGTTTACTCTTTAAAGTAAAAGCAACAGTTACAGCTTTATCAGCTCTTTCTCTATAAGCATTATCAAGGCGTGTTTCAAAATTAGAAAGTGGAGTTTCGCAAGCCCAAGAATAAGGCATAACTCGCATCGATTCGTAAACTAAGCCTTTCTCATATAATTGCTTGAATGCCCAAATTACTGACTCCATGTAATTTAAATCCATGGTTTTATAGCTATTTTTAAAATCAACACAACGGGCTTGCTGAGTTACATAATCTTCCCACTCCGCTGTATATTTAAGAACAGATTTACGACAATGTTCATTAAACTTATCAACCCCAAATTCTTCTATCTGTAAGCGCCCAGAAACTCCTAATTCTTTTTCTGAAGCCATTTCTGCAGGCAAACCATGACAATCCCACCCAAATTTTCTTTCTACTCTTTTGCCTTTCATAGTTTGATATCGTGCTACAATATCTTTAACAAAACCAGTAAGCAAATGTCCATAGTGCGGCAAACCATTAGCAAAAGGCGGCCCATCAAAGAAGATATATTCGTTATTACGGCTTGACTCTGCAATTTTTGGTCGATTCTCTATTGATTTTACAAATATATTTTGCTCTTGCCAAAACTTTAATATATCTTGGCTGATTTTGGCAAAATTAGGATTAGAGTCTACATCTGGATAGTACTTCATTTATATAACTTTGATTTATTTGATTAATCTAATAAAAGGAATCTTATTTTTTATTTTCGTCAAAACATTTGGAATATTCTTTATATTACCTAATTTCAAAACATTAGAAATTCTATTATCTAAAAACTCCCAAGTTTTACAACTATTCGCTGAATCATCACTAACATAATACATTAATGTTGAGCTATACACGGCAGATAATAATGTCCTCTTGGTATAATAATTATAATCAGTTGATTGATCTCCAGCATAATACCAAATTTTATCAACAGTCTGCCACATATTTTTTAAGCCTAATCCTATATTTAGGGGCTTAGCATAAAACTTCAAAAGTTTACTTAAAACTACCTTATTAGTCTTATTATTATTTATACGAATTTTAACTCCTAGTGCTATTTTCTCTCTAATTTTTAATTTTTCTTTATGAGAAGCAAGTTCATCGAGCATCACTTGATCACATGTTTCTTCGTAAAAACTTACTAAATCTTTTATTCCACTCTCAAACAAAATTAGGCTATATCCATGTTGCAGACCCATTTTTTCTTCAATAATAGGTAATAATTCTTCAGTCCACCCCGAAAAAGGCACTTCTTTAACAGCTAACGCTATAAATTTTGTTTTCAGCTTAGAAATTTTATCTTTCATAAATAATAAACAATATCGATGATTACCATTTGCTTTTTACAATAAAATTTATTATAAATATATCACATTTATCTAAATATAGATAAATTTTTAAAGTAAAAATAATTTTAGTAGTTCCAAGAAAGGGGTAATTACACTGGTACACGTTAATATTCACTCTAGTAATATCGAACAAGCTTTACGCATGTTAAAGAAAAAAATGCAACGCGAAGGTTTATATCGAGAAATGAAGTTAAGCAGGCATTACGAACCACCTTCAGCTAAAAGAAAGCGCAAAGCAGAAGAAAACGAAAGACGTAGACGTAAAGTTGATCGTAAGAAATTGCAAGATTCATAATAATATTTAGTAACTGATTAAATATAAAACCCATATGCTCCTAGTGTATGGGTTTTATATTGCGGTTTTAATTAGCACAATTTCTGTTATAGTTTATACATATCAAACTTATAGATTGGAAATGGAACCACAATACAAAGAATGTTTTATCAGGGACAGATCAAAACCTAACCAGCTTCGTAAACTAGCCTATATGGAATGGGGAAATCCTAATAATTTTCCTGTAATTTGTGTGCATGGTTTAACCAGAAATGCCCATGATTTTGATTATATAGCTCCTATCCTTGCTCAAAATTATTGGGTAATTTGCCCAGACGTAATGGGAAGAGGTAGAAGTGATTATGCTACTTATGTTACTGACTACACTTATAAACAATATGTAACTGACTTACATAGTATGCTAAAATCTTTAGGGATCAGAGAAACTTATTATATTGGCACCTCTATGGGAGGAATAATTGCTATGATATTTGCCTCTGTGTTTCGCTCTACAATCAAAAAATTAATATTAAATGATATCGGAGCATTTATTCCTAAAAAAGCTATGGATAAAATTACCGCCTATGCTTCTCATTACCCTAGTTTCTCTACCTTCGAAGAGGGAGAAAATTATTTAAAGGAAATTTTCGGCAGCTTTGGTATTGATAGTGAAGAAAAATGGCAACATTTTACCAAACATAGTCTAATTCAAAATGAAGATGGTACTTATCGCCCTAACTATGACCCAGCAATAAGCCAGACATTTCATTCTTCACCAAATTATGCTACTGATGTAAATTTATGGGGATTTTGGCATTTGCTTTTAAAAACTATGCCAATTATGATTTTAAGAGGTGAATTTTCAAATGTTTTGTCTATTATGACTACACAACAAATGAAAATGACTCATCCTTGTACAGAGTTAGAAGTAAAAGGTGTTGGCCATGCCCCTTCTCTTATGAATGATGATCAAATTATGGCAATTAATGATTGGTTACTAAAAGAAAGATAAAATTATGTCACAAAAATTTCATACTAAAGTATTAATTATTGGCTCCGGGCCAGCTGGGTATACTGCTGCAATTTATGCTGCTCGAGCTAACTTACAACCAATTTTAGTTTCAGGAATGGAACCTGGTGGTCAATTAATGGTTACCACAGATGTTGAAAACTACCCAGGTTTTGCAGATGTAATTCAAGGCCCATGGCTGATGCAACAAATGGAAGGGCAAGCCAGACATGTTGGTACCAATATAGTTACTGACCATATTAAAACTGTTGATTTTAAAAACAAACCCTTCTCTGCAATTGGTGAATCAGGTAATATCTATACTGCAGATACTGTGATTATTGCCACTGGAGCCCAAGCAAAATGGCTCGGTTTAGATAGCGAGGCTAAATTCCGTGGTTTTGGTGTTTCTGGCTGCGCTACTTGTGATGGGTTTTTCTATAAGAATAAAGAAGTCGCTGTAATTGGTGGAGGTAATACTGCTGTTGAGGAAGCGTTATATTTAACTAACTTTGCTAATAAAGTTACCTTGATTCATCGTCGTGATAGCTTAAGATCAGAAAAAATTTTACAAGATCGTCTTTTTGCTAATGAAAAAATTCAAGTTCTCTGGAACCATGAAATAGCTGAAATCATCGGCACAGAAGATCCATTAAGTGTTACCGGTGCCAAATTAAAAAGCACTAAAGATGGTTCTATTAAGGAATTAAAAGTTGATGGCATCTTCATTGCTATTGGCCATGTCCCTAATACTGCTCTATTTAAAGATTATATTACATTAGATAATGAAAATTATATCATTACCAAACCAAACAGCACCAAAACCAATATAGAAGGAGTTTTTGCTTGTGGTGATGTGCAAGATAAAATTTATCGCCAAGCAGTAACTGCAGCTGGTACTGGCTGTATGGCAGCTTTAGAAGCAGAAAGATTTTTAGCAGAACATAAATAAAATGAGCACCTCTATTCTTGCGCCTCTTCTACAAGGGTTTGCTACTAGTGCTGGTTTAATCATCGCAATTGGCGCTCAAAATGCTTTTGTCCTAAAACAAGGAATTCAAAAAAATCACATTGGCATCATCGTCTTAATTTGCGCTTTAATCGATTCTAGCTTAATTTTCTTAGGAGTTAATGAACTAGGCTATTTTCTTGCTTCTAATACAACTCTTTTATCGATAGCAAAATGGGGTGGCGCAGCTTTTCTGACTTACTATGGCTTAAATTCTTTTTGGTTAGTCTTCAAAACTCAAACTTTAGAAATTGATGGTATGCCTAAAAGGTTGAGTTTAAAAAAAACTATTCTTACAGTTCTAGCGTTAAGCCTACTTAACCCACATGTATATTTAGACACTTGCATATTAATCGGAACAATTGGCGCCCAATTTCCTGCAACTCAACGACCATTTTTTATAGTTGGCGCTTGTGCCGCATCATTTATTTGGTTCTGTTCTATAGGCTATGGAGCTAGGTACCTAATT
>JAGVLN010000022.1 GCA_020049805.1 Rickettsiales bacterium | reverse complement strand
AGCTTTTTTAACTGCAGCTTCTCTTTCTAATCTTTCCTGTTCTAACCTACTCGCTTCTTCTCTAGCTAATCTGTCTCGCTCTGCTTTCTCAGCTTCAGCCTTTTTAGCTGCAGCCAATTTATCAGCTCTTTCTTTATCTAATCTTTCTTGTTGAGCTCTTCTAGCTCGTGCTTTTTCTATAGCTGCTTGTGACATATCATCCAATAATAATTGTAATATTCCTCAAATAAGTTGAGTTTTGTATAATTTGTATCACAGGGCTAGTCAAGAATTGTTTTTAAATTATTACTTTTCATTATTAAAGTTGATTAATTAGTAAAGTTTTGCTAATAAGTATAAATTCTTAATTACATATGGTACATTTTATGAAAAAAGCTATTTTATATTTTGCAATTTCTACTTTTTTATCTACAACTGTAGCTCTTGCTGGAACAGACCAAATCAATAAAGACTATTATATTAGAGGTGATATTGGGCAATCTTGGGCAAAAAAATTAGATAAAAATGACACCTATATAAATGATAAGTTAAAAAAATCTAACATATATAGTATTGGAGCTGGTAAATATTTTACCGAGAATTTGAGAGCTGATATAGACTTATCTTTCCGTAATTATAAATTAAACGATAATATAGACGGCACCACCAGAACCGAAAAAATTAAATCCACAACTTTAATGGTAAATGGATATTACGACATTTACAATTTTGGCCCTATAACTCCTTATATATCAGCGGGGATTGGCATAGCACGTAATAAAGCTGGAACACTAAACGTTAATAATCCAACACTTGCAGTTAACACCTCCTATAATTCCAAAACCATAAATAATTTTGCTTGGCAAATTGGTGCAGGTGCTTCAATAAAGGCAACAGAACAAGTTGACTTTGATTTGGATTATAAATTCATTAATATGGGTAAAATTCAACCTGGACAAGGGGTAGCAGTAGATTACTCAGACAACTCTTCTAGCTCTGCTGAACCAGGAAAATCCAAGCTCAGAGCTCATGAAGTTACTATTGGCGCAAGATATAATTTTTAATTAAATCACGCCAAATTTAACAAGCCCTGCTAGAAAAACTAGCACTACTAATCCTAGTACGGCTAAGAGCATTGCACGGTTTTTATATTTTTTTGTAATATGCAATTTGGATATTGGCATAATTTTAATGCATTAATAATCTATCTAATGGCATTATAGAATAAAGCAAAAATAAATATACTATTGAATAGCCAAATAATTTAGGTGCTGATTTATAAGTTTCGTCGATATAAACTAAATATGCTAGGTACATAAAAATGATTCCTAGAACCAAAGCACAATATAAATAAACTAATCCGAACATGCCAACGTAATAAGGCACAATCGTAATAAAAATTAATATAATACTATATATCATAATTTGTAGCTTAGTATGTTTTACACCTTTAATTACAGGCATCATAGGAATTCCAGCTTTAATATAGTCATTACATTTATATAATGATAATGCCCAAAAATGTGGTGGTGTCCACATGAAGATGATCAAAAATAGCAAGAATGATTCCCAGGAAATATTACCAGTAACAGCAGCCCAACCAATCATAGGAGGCAGAGCTCCCGCCGCTCCTCCTATTACAATGTTCTGTGGCGTAATTCTCTTCAGCCAAATAGTGTAGATAAATACATAAAATAAAATAGCTAACAGCAACAGAAAAGCTGCCGTTAAATTAACAAATAAACCCATTATGACCACAGAAGCAAATGATAATCCAACTCCGAAATGTAAGGCCTCTTGGGGTAAAATAATTCCCTTAGGTAAAGGACGATTTTTTGTACGCTCCATTATTGCATCAACATCACGTTCATACCACATGTTGATTGCACCCGCTGCTCCCGACCCTAAAGCAATACAAAAAACTGCTATGAAACCTATAATAGGATGGATTGTGCCTGGAGCAATATACATACCTATAAATCCCGTAAAGATTACTAAACTCATCACCCGTGGTTTAAGTAAAGTAAAATAATCTCTAACAGTTGAGTTATCCATATACATAGCTGAAATCGTATCGGTTCTTGACATACGATGTTTATTTAATTATCGGCTGCTTCTCAAAACAATGGAATGGAGGTGGCGAAGATAAAGTCCATTCTAATGTAGTTGCACCTTCTCCCCAAGGATTATCAGGACATTTTTTACCAAATAATAAAGTATATATCACTATAAAAACAAAGAAGAATGCTGCCAATATTGAAATAGTAGCACCTAGGGATGACACCATATTCCATCCAGCAAATGCATCGGGATAATCTGGAATACGTCTTGGCATACCAGCTAAACCTAAGAAATGCTGCGGAAAGAAAGTAAGGTTTACTCCTATAAATGTAAGCCAAAAATGAATTTTTCCTAGGATTTCAGGATACTGTTTTCCACTAATTTTTCCAAACCAATAATAAAAACCAGCAAACATTGCAAATAAAGCTCCTAAAGACATGGTATAGTGAAAATGCGCCACTACATAATAAGTATCATGCAATACTTTATCGAGAGCAGAGTTTGAAAGCACTATCCCTGTAACCCCTCCTACAGTAAATAAGAAAATAAATCCTATAGCAAACAACATAGGTGTTTTAAACTCAATAGACCCACCCCACATTGTAGCAATCCAACTAAAAATTTTAATACCCGTCGGAACAGCAATAATCATTGTTGCAGCTGTAAAATAAGCTAAAGCGTTAAGTGATAGACCTACAGTAAACATATGATGCGCCCATACTACAAAACCAACTACACCAATACTTACCATTGCATATGCCATTCCAAGGTAACCAAATACTGGTTTCCTTGAGAAAGTAGAAATCACCTGACTAATGATACCGAACCCTGGAAGAATAACTACGTAAACTTCCGGGTGACCAAAGAACCAAAATAAATGTTGAAATAATACTGGGTCACCACTACCAGCCGGATCAAAGAAACTTGCCCCAAAATTACGATCTGTAAGCAACATTGTAATTGCACCACCCAATACTGGCAAAGCTAAAAGCAATAAGAAAGCGGTAACTAAAATTGACCATACAAACAATGGCATTTTATGCAAAGTCATACCTGGAGCACGCATATTAAATATAGTAACTATGAAATTGATAGCACCCAAAATCGAAGAAATACCTGCTAAATGTAAACTAAATATAGCCATATCAACCGCTGCACCAGGATGCCCGATAATACCACTTAATGGGGGATACAAGGTCCAGCCTGTACCAGCACCGCCTTCAATAAAAGCAGATGCTAGAAGCAAAATAAAAGCTGGTATGATTAGCCAAAAACTTACGTTGTTTAGGCGAGGGAAAGCCATATCTGGTGCACCTATCATTAATGGCACAAACCAATTGCCAAAACCTCCAATTAAAGCGGGCATAATCATAAAAAACACCATTATTAATGCATGAGCAGTAATCAGAACATTATATAATTGATAATTATTACCCAAAATTTGCATTCCAGGATCAGCCAATTCTAAGCGAAAAATAAAAGAGAACAGCCCACCTACAAGACCAGCAATGATAGCAAAAATTATATACATTGTGCCAATATCTTTATGATTAGTGGAAAATAACCATCTTTTTATCCCAGTTGGATGATCGTCATGTATATCATGATTTTTTTTCATCTTTATCCTATATTTATAATTTAACTTCCAAATTTTTGTTTAGATTGCTCCACCCAGGCAGCAAAGTCTTCCTTAGATACCGCTTGAATTGCAATTGGCATAAAACCATGACCAACACCGCAAAGCTCTGAACACTGACCATAATATACCCCTGGTTTATTAATTGATAGCCAGGTTTCATTAGTTCTACCAGGAACAGCATCTGTCTTAATTCCTAATGAAGGAATTGCCCAACTATGAATCACATCATACGAAGTAACTATTACTCTGATTTTAGTATTCACTGGTAATACCACCCTATTATCCACTTCTAGTAAACGTATTTGCCCAGGTTGCAAGTGAGCATCATCTATCATATAACTATCATAAGAAAACCCGCCATTATCTGGATATTGATATTCCCAGTACCATTGATGACCTACAACTTTCAAAGTTAACTCATAATCTTGCACTTTTTCTATATAATGTAATGTTCTGAATGAAGGTATCGCAAGCGCTACTATTACTAATAATGGTATTATACTCCACACAACTTCAAGCAACACATTATGGGAATTAGAAGAAGGAATAGGGTTACGTTTCTTAGAAAACCTTATACAAACATAAGTAAGCAGAACTAATACTAAAGCAACAATTATATAAATAACGATTGAGACAATGTCATCTAAAGATTTAAGCCTTTCCATTACTGGAGAAGCCGGCTGCTGAAAAGCTGTTTGCCAAGGATTGGGATAATCTGCTAATGCTACATTAAAAAGCAATAAATTTAAAATTAATATTATAAAATTTCTCATAACCATTTATTATTTGATAGAAAGTTTGTACACTACAACCTGAAAACTTGTAAGTCAAGCTCTCGGTAAATGATGATTGTACATAATTATTCCTAAAATACTTTGAGTATAACTATAAAATTTACTATAGTAATTAATTAAAACAATTGCAAAAAAAATCAAATATATTGTTCAAATATTATGATCACTGAATGGAAAATAAATCAACATGTTGTGCCATATCTAGATGCTTTGAATATTATGGAACAAAGAGTTGAACAAATAATTACTAATCAAAATTCAGAAATGATTTGGCTGTTAGAGCACCCTCCTTTATATACAGCAGGGACTAGTGCCAAAACCTCGGATTTATTGCAAAGCAACCTCCTTCCAGTTTACAAGGCTGGCAGAGGTGGGCAATATACTTATCATGGACCAGGCCAAAGAGTAATGTATTTAATGTTAGATTTAAAAAAACGTACTCAAGGAAATCCAGATTTAAAACAATATGTATATAATTTAGAGCAATTAATTATAGAAAGTTTAATTGAATTTGGCATCAAAGGTGAAAGAAAAAAAGGGAGAGTAGGTATTTGGGTAATCGCTCAAAATAGCAAGGAAGAAAAAATAGCTGCCATTGGTATTCGAGTTAAAAAATGGGTGACATATCATGGAATTGCTATTAATGTTAACCCTAATTTGGAGCATTTTAACGGCATTGTGCCATGCGGTATCAAAAACTATGGAGTCTCTTCAATAGAAAAACTTAATAAAGAAGTCAATATGAATAAACTTGATTATATTTTAAAACAAAAATTCGATAAAATATTTGGTTAATATCATTATTTATGAAAAAGATTTGTTATATTCTCCTAGGGCTTTTAATAATTTGGTTTTTAGGATTTATTTATTTTATATATTCTATACCAACCGAGGTTGGTGATTCATCTATCCGTACTGAGGCGGTAGTAGTATTAACTGGAGGTAGAAAAAGACTTGCTGAAGGTTTCAAAATTCTAGACCAACAGCAAGCAGATAAGTTGTTTATTTCTGGTGTAGATAGAAACGTACGAATGAACGAATTATTAAATTTGTATCTTCAATCGCCTAATAAACCCAATGTTGAGTTAGGTAAAGAGGCGTTTGATACTATAGGTAACGCCCAAGAAACAAAATCTTGGATTATAAAAAATAATATTAAAAGTATTAGGTTAGTTACGGCAAATTATCATATGCCAAGAAGTTTATTTGAGTTCAAACAAATACTACCTAATCTTATTATTATCCCTAATCCAGTAATGCTTGACTATATTAAAGTAAAGGATTGGTGGCACAATCAAGACACAGCCGTCCTTCTATTTAAAGAATATAATAAATATTTAATTTCAAGGTTAATAATTATTTTATGATGATATTACGCTCAATACTATTTTACTTATTTCTAATAATCTGGACATTATTTATAGCTATATCTTGCTCCCCCTTGCTTATTAAACGGAATAAATATTTATTCTATGCCTGTAAAACTTGGTCTAAAGTGCTCTTAATAGCTTTAGAATTAATATGTAATATAAAATATAAAGTTACAGGAGAACAAAATTTACCTAAACTGCCTTTTATCGTTGCCTCAAAGCATCAATCAGCATTTGAAACAATTCTTTTCTGGCAAACATTCTTTCCTCCTATATACGTGCTAAAAAAAGAACTATTGAAAACTCCCTTTTTTGGCTTATATCTTTGGAGATTAGGGATGATTTATATAGACAGGCAAGGTCAATCTTCGGCCCTAAAACATATGATTATTCAAGCTAAAAATGCTCTTAATCACCAATCACCTATAATTCTATTCCCTGAAGGCACAAGAACAACTCCTGGACATCGCACTAATCGATATTTTCCTGGTATTACTGCTATATATTCAACAACTAACGTACAAATAGTTCCTGTCGCTTTAAATAGCGGATTATGTTGGCCTGGGAAAAAACTGATAATGAAACCAGGCGTGGTGACTGTTAAAATTCTCAAACCAATTCAACCAGGTATGGATAAAGATGAATTTATCCAACATCTGAATTCAGTAATAGAAGATGAATCTTTAAAATTAGCCCAAATAGATAGTGACCATTAATTTATATATTCTCTATTATCATCCATTTTTTATTATATATAGAGTTTGAGGTTCTAGTTGGGTCAAACTTCACAAATCCAGTAATTGGGCGCTCTAATAAAGGTTGTAACTTATCATCACTAATTCCTTCTTTCTCTAAAACCCATCCTAATCTCTTGGCAATAGCAACATCGCATTTATTAGCATATTGAATAATCTTATCTAAATTTATTTTTTCAGAAATTATTCTAAAAGCTCTAATCACTTCAGCTACGCCTTGACAGTATTTAGCCCTAATTAAACCATCTATCAAAGTTCTCTCAATATTAGTTACATAAACACATGTCCCATCTAGCCATGCTTGTTGAATACCAAAATACTGATTAGGATGGAGCTGAATAAATTGATATGTTACATCATTAATTATACTAATAGAATTACCTTTGTTTCCAATCCGTGGTAATGAAGAGGTAGTAGGCACAGAAACAAAAACTTTATTTGGCCGTTCCTGAATAAGTCCATGAAAATGCATAGCAGAACTATGGCTTATAACTGCAGGCGAAGTAACCGCCATAGCTATTTCATACTCATGTAGAGGCCTTTCAAGAAGAAAATTATTAGAAAGACCATATAAACCTTTTTTTATTGGGATAATATATTTCATTTGGCGTAAATAAAAAAGGCATTCCGCCATATAATTAGGGTTAATACCTAATTCCTGACCTAGTTCTTTAGCTTTATTTATGTTAAAAATACGATTACCCAAATGAAGTATTTTTTCAATTAATTTAACCCCCACTAACGACTTTCTACTACGATAATCACTTCTCATATTTAATTGTCTCACTCTCTAAAATAGAAATTTTATACAGATAATTACATTCTATCAAATTATCTGTATAAATCACAAATGAAATTAAGTTTAATAACTATTTGTCACCATAAATTTCTATAGCACGTTGATTAAAAGCTGTCATCATCGATACTAATGCTTTCTCAAAAATTAAACCTATAAGTTTTTGCAAAACTGGAGAACGAAAAGCAAAATCTATTTCAAAACTTACTTTCGTTAAATTTTTCTTTTCATCCCTCTCAAATTGCCAATAATTTTTTAAAAATTGAAACGGCCCTTCTATCAAATCAACGTTAATAAGATATGGTTTGTTCATATCTTCTGGTACAGTACTCTTAACTCTAGAAGTATACTTATCATGAAAAGACTTAAAACTAACTACTAGCTCTGCATATATACAATTATTTTTCTTTTCTAAAATTCGAGCAGCAGAGCACCAAGGTAAAAATTCAGGATACTTATCTATATCTATCACTAACTCATATAGTTGCTTTGGCGAATATACGGAATACTGAATTTCTTTATGGCGCATCTATTATAATTAACTTAACTTGCAGAGTTTTACTACTTTAAACCTTACGAATAATTATATCAAACAAAATGTAATAAATTAAAGATAAATAAAATGTTACTTTTTTTAAATAAAAACTTCTTGCCATTTTAGTTAACGTATGTTAATATTCGTTTCATAATTGAATAGTTATAATCGCGCAATAAGGAGAAGAAGTTAGCATGTCCAGAAAAAGTGACCATATTAAACATATTGACAGTCATATTGGTCAAAAAATTTATTCTTTAAGGTTGGCAATGGGAATGTCTCGCCAAGACCTTGGAGAAAAAATTGGCGTTACTCATCAACAATGTCAAAAATATGAAAAAGGTACTAATAGAATATCAGCTGGTAGGCTAGCACTTATAGCTAAAGTATTAGGTAAACCTGTTGAGTATTTTTATGAAGATATCAATAAAGATGTAGAAAACGTCAACACTCATCACCAAAGAATGTGCATTGAAGTTGCAAGAAATTTTATGAAAATTAAAAATTCAATACATCAGAATGCTGTTAATACTTTAGTCCGGACTTTAGCTGAGGAAAATAACATTTAAGCTATAATAATAGGCAAACAATAATATCCCAACCTGCCTAAGATTACTAATAACATGGTACGCTTAAATGAAATCTGCAAAAATCCAGAAGCGGTAGTAAATATTACACCACAAATCGGCACAAAAGAAAAAATATTCAAGTAAATCAGATACTTACTAGAAAATGTTGCTAAGTTTATTAATTTATTTGAATCAGTATAATTCTTAATATGCTGTTTAACTTCTCGCAACAAATACCCCAAAGAGTAGTTCAAGCATGCTCCTAGGCAATTTCCAACCACTGCAATTATGACCATATAAAATTTATTATAATAACCGAACACATTCATAACGATATAAGCCATATCAATATTCGGAACAAAAATTAATGAAGCTAGTATACTATCAAGAAATAGATATATATATGCATCAATCAGTGTCATAGGTTTTATAGTTAATTTAACAATTTCTCTTCTTCAGGATTATCTAATGAAAAAGCAGGTATATCAATTTCTACTTTTTTACCAGTTTGAACTTCTAAAGCGTAATATTTACCTACCATAAGACCCGAAGTAGTTTTCAAGTTAGTAAAGGAGGTATACTCAAATAACTCTCCTGGACGAATGATCGGTTTTTTACCAATTATTCCCTCCCCTGTAACCTCATGAATTAAACCATTAGAGTCTATTATTTTCCAATAACGACTAAGTATTTTGATTGTAGTATTACCTCGGTTTTCGATAACTATATTATAGCTCCATATAGAGTATAATTCATTTTCGTCTAAACTTTCCCCTTGATAAGAAGGAGTAGCTGTTACTTTAATCCAATTCGAGAGTGCACTAAACATTTTTAAACTACCTATTTTATGATCGAGTACATGAAAGAATCTACAATTTCACCATGCAATATATTATAATTACGCAGTTTGCCCTCGCATACATAACCCGCTTTTTCTAATACTTTTATTGAACCAATATTATCAATAACAACTGTAGCCTGACATCTGTTTACGCCTAATATTTCAAATGCAAATTTAGTAATGCCTATTACTACTTCTGTCATTATACCTTGGTTCCAATAGTTATAATTCAAATCATAACTTATTTCTGCTCTACCGTGAACTCTATTCCAATTATTAAAACCAGCCGTTCCAATTAATTTATTTTCGTTTTTAGTTGCTATACCCCAATAAATACTTCGCATATGAACGAATAAATTAGCCCAATATTTAACTTCTTCTTCAGCACCTAATAAATCTTTAGGGATCTCTTGATCAGACAAATATTTTTTTACTTTATCATGCGTTATATAATCGTAAAAATCCTTTGTATCAGATTTTTTTAATTCCCTTAAATTTACTTTATTAAGAGCTATGACAGGAAATTCTTGGAAAATATTATGGTCATTTAAAAACGGCATAAGGAGTCATACTCACTGATTATCGCAATTTCAACGTCGAAAGACCTAAAAGGGCAAAAATAATAGCTATAATCCAAAACCTGATTACGATCGTAGGTTCAGTCCATCCTTTTTTCTCAAAATGGTGATGAATCGGCGCCATTAAAAAAAATCTTTTTCCACCTGTCAATTTAAAATAATAAACCTGAATAATGACAGATAATGCTTCTATAACAAATAACCCGCCAATAATAGCTAAAACAAATTCATGTTTAGTAATCACACTCATCGTTCCTAAAGAACCTCCTAAAGCTAAGCTCCCGGTATCTCCCATAAAAACTTTTGCTGGAGGTGCGTTATACCATAAAAAACCTAGGCTTGCACCTACCAAAGCTGAACAAAATACTGTTAGCTCCCCGACTCCTGGCACATAATGAATTTGTAGGTATGAAGAAAAAACTGCATTCCCTACTAGATAACAAATAATTGCAAAGCAAGCAGTAGCTATAGCAATAGGACCAATAGCTAAACCATCTAAACCATCTGTTAAATTAACTGCATTAGATGCACCTACTATAACCACTACTACAAAAATTAAGTAAGCTGGACCCAAATCAATTAATAAGCTTTTAAAAAAAGGCATAGTGATTTTATTATAATAATCAGGGGAACTATATTTCTGAATGGCGATACAAGCGATAATACTAACAAGAACTTGTACTACTAACTTCACCTTACCGCGCACACCTTTACTATTGCGCTTAGTAACCTTTAAATAATCATCATAAAATCCTAATAAACCAAAGCTAATCGTAACCGCTAAAACTATCCAAACATATGGATTTGCAAGATCAGACCAAAATAATGTTGAAATAAAAACAGCCATTAAAATAATGAGACCGCCCATAGTAGGAGTGCCTTTTTTTGTTTGAAGATGAGTTTGAGGGCCATCAGTGCGTATTGGCTGACCAGCTGGCTGAATTTGCTTTAATTTACGGATTATGATTGGTCCAAAAATCATGCTTAGTAACAAGGCAGTTAATGCTGCACATCCGCTCCTAAATGTAATGTAACGGAAAATATTTACATAGGGCAGCAATCCTCCAAAAGAGGCAAATAAAGTATAAATCATTGCTGCTCCTTTAAATAATCAACTAATTTACTGAGCTTTAGGCGGTTTGCCCCTTTAATTAAAATTACATCGCCATCAGATAAAAAATCTAAAACTTTTGCAAGGGTTTCGTCAACATTAGAAAAATGTGCTAACTGCATATTAACTGGCAACATATCATAAGCTTGCTTAAATAATGGACCTATAGCTATCATTTTATCAATTTTATTCTCTACCATAGAAGGAACTAACCCTTTATGTAACTCAGCTTCATCCGGACCTAATTCAGGCATATCACCCAATATTGCTATACGTCTTTCAGCCAAAGCAAATTTACTTCCAACAACATTTAATGATGCTCTTATTGAGACAGGATGAGCGTTATAACTATCATCAATTAAAGTAATATTTTTACTTCCAATTTTAATTTTATTGACTTCCCCACGACCTTTTAAGTTTTTGAAGTAAATTAAATTTGCAGCAGCTTTTTTAACATCACCGCCAAGAAATTTTACAGCTGATAAAGCTGCTAAACTATTATAGATGTGATGCAAGCCATAAGAGGTTAATTTATATTCTATATTAGCACCCATTACATCAGCATTTATAATTACCCCTTCATCACCCGCTCTATAATCAATTAAACTAACATCAGCATTTTTGCCAAATGTTATAATATTACTTGCCTTATGTTTTTGGGCCTCTGATACTTGCAAAGAAGAATAATCACTATCTTTATTTATAATTGCCGCACCAGAATTGCTTAAACCAATAAAAATTTCTGATTTAGCCTTTACTAAATTTTCTTTAGAACCAAAATTAGCTAAATGCACACCAACAACATTAGTAATAATTGCTAGATCAGGCCCAGCTAATTCTGTTAAATAAATCATCTCTCCAGGATTACTAATCCCCATCTCTAAAATTACATATTGCGTGGAAAGAGGTATCGAAGCCAAGCTTATAGGCAGCCCAAGATGATTATTATAATTGCCCTGGCTTCTATAAGTTTCTCCTAAAGCAGAAAAAGCTAAATACAACATTTCTTTTGTACTGCTTTTACCTACACTTCCTGTGACACTAATAACTTTGGCATTTAATCGAGCGCGATTATAGACAGCCAATTTCTCCAGAGCTTTCTTACAATTTTCTACTAATAATAATTTATTTGGATCAACATTCTCTGGTATATATTCAACCATTGCAGCACTGGCACCCTTTTCCAAAGCTTCAGCAACATAATTATGACCATCAACATTTACACCTTTAAACGCGATAAATAAATCGTTATGTTCAATCTTTCTAGTATCGATACATACTTTATTAGCCTTCCATGTACCAAATACTTTTCCTCCTGTAGCTTCCACTACGTTAATATTATCCCACAACAACTGATTACTCCTAGAATTATTATTATATAAAGTTATTTAAAGATATTATAAATTATATTGCTTTTCAGCAAGACAAAAGTTAATTTCTATCTGCAAGTATTAAATTAAGAGTGTTTTATGATTATTAGTTATGAAGACTTTTCTAAAGTCGAATTAAGATCAGGTACAATCCTAAAAGCTGAAGTATTTCCGAAGGCTAAAAAACCTGCTTATAAGGTTTGGGTAGATTTTGGCCCTGAGATTGGCATTAAACAAACATCGGCACAAATTACAACTCATTATGATTTAAATTTATTACCTGGAAAACAAGTAGTTGGGTGTATAAATTTAGGGACTAAAAACATTGCTGGTTTTACCTCTGAGTTCTTGCTTGTAGGTTTTGCGGATAGAAATGGTGATGTTTGCTTAATTACAACAGATATAAAAGTGCCTAACGGTCAAAAATTATTTTAATTTTCACTCAAATTTTTCATCTTTACGCACTCCCCACAAAAGCTCGCGCTTAATCCATCCTTTATATTTTTCGAAGGAAATATAGCACCATTCTTCCTTACAAGTGATAAAACGTGCTCTTACGTTGGGTTCAATTTTAGCAATCTTTTTGCCTCCACCAGCATTCTTATATAAAAACTGCACAGTATCACCTATAATTACTACGTATCTATTACCACTAAGCATAGTCTCATGTACCCAACCACTATCTCCATCCTTATCTTTAATTTCTCGCCACTGCTCAAACTCAGTAATTACTTCAACTGGTTCACCTTTGTTTTTTATCACCCATTTTATTGGATAATTTTTACTAGGCCCAGCTCTTAAATTAACTTCGTTTGGTTTAATCGATGAAAAACGAGGCACCACACCCGCCGAACAAATACTTGCTATCCCGAATATACAAAATATTAAACAGCATGTTTTATATAGTTTCATCTAATAGCTCTTCCTCTTCATGTGCAATAACGTAGTTACCTAATCTAAAGCGATTTTTAATCCTACTAACTTCATATTCACTAATACCTACAGATTTTAACACCGCTCCACCCATTTGCAAACCAGTTTCATATGTTTCAGGTACTATAATAGTAGCACCAAGTTTATAAAGTTCTTCAGCATTATTTAAATCTTTTGATCTTACTACAATAGGAATTTTCGGCATATAATTCCTAATTACCCTAGTGCATTTCTTCAAAGTAACTACATTATCAATAGTAATAATTACTGATTTAGCACGATTCAAACCTATAGATTCTAAAATCTCAATATTGCTAGCATCACCTAAATAAAGTGGAAACCCTTCTCTACGTTCATGGGCAACATGGTTAGGGCTAGCATCTAAAGCAATATAATTGACTTTTTCCGCTTCGAGTAATTTTGCCACCATTTTACCAACTCTTCCAAACCCTGCTATAATTACATGATTATTTAAATCAGCAATATCTTGGTTAATTTCATCGTAATCCATTTTCTCTTTTTTATCTAATTTATCATCTATAAAATCACCAAGCATAGATAATAATGGCGTTAATGCCATGCTAATAGTTACAACTAACATTAATGTTTGGCCAGCACCTTGACTAATAATGTTTTGCTGAACAGCTAATCCAAATAAAATGAAAGCAAACTCACTGCCCTGAGATAAAAGCAACCCAGCATGAATTGCAGTACCCCATTTAAACTTAAATAGTCTGCATAATCCAATGATAATAAGTGCTTTAATTAAAATTAAACCTAAAGATAATAATAAAATTATGTCTAATTCTTGAATGATTAATTGCATATTTAATGACATACCAACCGTCATAAAAAATACACCTAATAATAACCCTTTAAATGGATTAATACTTTCTTCAGCTTGCAAATGATATTCTGTCTCAGCTACTAAAAGTCCAGCAACGAATGCACCTAGCGCAAGCGATAATCCCATATGTTCAGTTGCCCAAGCGGAAGCTAAAACTATTACTAAAGTTGTAGCAATAAACAATTCATTATTCTTAGACTGGTTTGCTGGATTTATAGCCCGGAAAACTGGTCGCAAAAATAATCTTCCTAAAACAAAAATAATTAGAAGAGTAACTAAAGCTTTTAATACAGCTGTTCCCATCAACTCAAATATACTAAATGAATCTCCATCTGCAGCTAAAAGCGGTACTAAAACTAAAAGTGGAACTACGGCAAAATCTTGCATTAATAGCACTGCAAGTGACAACCTACCTACTTGCGTTGATTGTTTGCGGTTTTCTGCAATAACTTGTAAAACTATCGCGGTAGAGGATAAAGCAAAACCACCTCCTATTACTATAGCTGAACTTAATTTAAGACCATACGCGTAATGAGATAGTAAAATAATTATTGTGGCAGTAATTATTACTTGTAAACCACCAAAACCAAATACATGCAGCCTCATAGATTTTAGACGCTCGAAGGTAAGCTCCAGGCCGATAGCAAATAACAAAAACACTACACCAAATTCACCAAATACTTCTATATCTTCGGCATTAACATATTTTAAGCCATATTCCCCTATTGCTGCTCCAGCAACAAAATAACCTAATACAGGACTTAAATGGAATCTGCGAAAAACTGCTACTACTATTACAGCAGCAATTAATATAAGTAGTACACTGGGTAAAAATGATAAATCATGCATTAAATTTACTTTCTCTCTTTACTTTAAAATAAGAATAAGCCACATATAATTAAATGGCTTAACTAGTATCAGATGATATTAAAAAAAATGCAAGATAAAATAGTTAAAAAAATTGCACTGGTAACTGGTGCGAGTACTCGAATTGGAAAAGATATTGCCTTATTTTTGGCACAAAATAACTGGCACGTTGTAATACATTACAATCAATCAGAAAATGAAGCTAAATTACTTTGTGAGCACCTAAACACTTTTAGCAAAAGTATATATTTGAAAGCTGACTTTAATAACTTAGATAACATCGATCAATTATTTGCGAAAATCAGTAGCGATCTCGGGCTAGTATCACTTTTAATTAATAACGCTGCAACTTTTCAAAATGATCATATAACCAATCTTTCTCCTGAATTGTTAAACCAACATATTAAAATAAATTGTATAGCACCTATCACATTATCATCTGCTTTAATAAAACATAACCTAAAGGATAAGTTGAATATTATTAATATTCTCGATTATTCAACACTGAATCCGCAAAGTAATTTCTTTTCGTATAATTTAAGCAAATCTGCGCTATTAACAGCTACCAAGCAAATGGCTTTGCAACTTGCACCTCGTTGTCGAGTTAATGCCATAAGCCCCGGATATGTTCTTAAAGCTAGCAAACAATCTCAAGATCATTTTGATAGAATGATTCAAAACTCTCCATTAAACATACCTACAACTACACAGCAAATTTGTGATGCTATTGAGCTTATTCTTAAATGCGAATCTATGACTGGCAACAATATATTAATCGATAGTGGCAATCATTTACTTTGAAACAAGAGAATTATAAAATTCCACAGCCTCAGGGGAAACCGTTATTTTATTAAAATCAAATGACTTAATAAATAAACCGCTCAGTGATTTTGCACGAGATAAAGCTACATAACCTTGTCCCTGTTCAAATAAGCGCCCAAGATCACATAATATTGCATCAATTGACATGCCCTGAGCTTTATGAACAGTAATGGACCACGCATGAATTAATGGTAATTGCCTAATCACAGCCTTAACCTCATGCTTCATGGTATTAGAATTAAATTCAGTATATTCCCATTCGCTAGGTTGAATTTTTAACCTAATATTATTATCGAATTCTACAATTGGTATATCACGTGAAGTAAAATCTTGCACTACTCCTATTGAACCATTAATAATACCATTTTTAATATAATTATTGCGTATCATCATTACTTGTGCACCTATTTTCAAATCTAAACGTATAGGCGCTAAACAATATTTCTGTAAAAACATGATTTTTTCGGGAGCTCCTGTGCACTGCTGTTCAAAACTAACAATCTTTCCAGAGATAGCATCAAGTTCATTTTTATTCGCTTGTTCGGCCAAATAATTATGAGTAGTAATAAGAGTTGGTTTATACGGTAAAAAACTATAATCAATATTTATACGAGATTTTAATATTGCTACATCTTCTTCAGTTAATTTTCCTAATCTTAAGTTATCTAATAAATTAATAAATTTTCGATCATGCTGTCGGTACACTTGTTTTAAAGTGCAAACTTTCATTTTTAGTTCTTTCCAAACATGGGACTCAAAACAGAATCTATTATTTAATCCATCTCTCCCCACAGGAGGAAGCTGCAAAAAATCCCCTAGCACTATCAACTGAATACCACCAAAAGGTGCATCTACACCTCTAACTACCCGTAAAACATAATCCAGCAATTCAAAAACATCTGCTGAAATCATGGAAATTTCATCGATAGCTAAAATACGCGCAAGCTTCATTTGCTTACGTTGTTTAGTTAATTTATATGATTCAAGATTTTCTAAAATTTGTTCACGTGATAAATCTCCCTTACCAATCCCTGCCCAAGAATGAATAGTTACACCCCCAATTTGCACAGCTGCTATACCGGTACTTGCAGTTAAAGCAAAACCATAAGGATCATACATTTCTTTTATTAATTTCAATAAATAAGACTTACCAGTACCAGCACTGCCAGTAATAAACACATTATGCCTAGCAGCAATACAATCTAACACATCTTGCTTTTCTAAAGGTATATCGAGATCAGGGGAATAGAGTTCTTCATCTAGATCAATCATTATACTTATCCACCAATTGTTTATATAATCCAGAAGAAGCTATTAATTCTTTATGAGTTCCAAATTCTACTATTTTACCTTTATCTAATACTAAAATCTGATCTGCATCCATAATAGTAGTAAGCCTATGCGCAATAATAATAGAGGTGCGCCCTTTCATAAATTTAGTTAAGGCTTCTTGTACTAAAGCCTCACTTTTACTATCTAAACTATTTGTTGCTTCATCCAATAATAAAATTTTTGGGTCTTTTAATATCGCCCGAGCAATTGCAATTCTTTGTTTTTGCCCTCCAGATAAACGCACTCCTTTTTCTCCTAAAAAAGTATCTACTCCTTGAGGTAAGGTAAGTAAAAATTCATAAATCTCTGCTAATGTAGCAGCTTCTATAACTTGCTGCTTATCTGCTTCAGGATTACCATATAAGATATTTTCATATGCGGAGGCTGAAAAAATCATTGGATCTTGAGTTACTAACGCAATATGCTTCCTTAAATCATTTAAAGTAAGGTTTTTTATATCACAGTTATCAATTAAAATTTGCCCTGCTTCGTAGTCATAAAATCTAAGAAGTAATTGGAAAATAGTAGATTTTCCTGCCCCTGATGGCCCAACTACAGCAATTTTTGCTCCCGCTTTAATTGCAAAAGATAATTTACTTAATACAGGTATTTCTGGTCGCGAAGGGTAACTAAAATCAACATTAACAAATTTAATATTAAAGTTAGTTTTATTAGATAAAGATTGTGATTCTTTAGGTTGAACAACCTCATTTTCTATAAACAGCAATGAACAAATTCTATCTGCAGCACCTGCAGCTTTATTAAGGTCTGTCGCTACTTCGCTTAACCCGCCAATAGAGCTGGATACAATAATTGCATAAAACACAAAAGATGCTAAATTACCTGAACTAATTTCCCCACTAATAACACTATTACCACCAACCCATAAAACATAGGTTACAGCCGTAGAAATAATAAAAATAACTAAACCGACTAAGAATGACCGTAACTGAATACGGCTAAGAGCAGTATTTAATGAAACATTAGTTATTTGTTTAAAACGATTAATCTCATAACTTTCCCCTGTATAAGCTTGAACAGTTTTAATACCATTTATAGTTTCTTCAATATGCGCACTAATCAAACTTACTTTTTCTTGAGTTGCTTTAGATAATAATCGTACTTTTTTACCAATCACAATAATTGGTATGATTACTATCGGTAAAATTATAATCACATAAAATGTCAGCTTTAAGCTAGTAATAAACATCATAATCATCCCACCAACAGTCATGATCGTATTACGCAAAAAGAAAGAAAAGATGCTAGAAATTATACTATGAATTACCGTAGTATCATTAGTTAAACGTGATATTATATCACTAGTTTTTTGTAGTTCATAAAAGCTTGGCGAAATATAAATCAAGTTTTGATAAATTGCTTGTCTAATATCTCGCACTACTTTTTCACAAATACTTTCAATAAGATAAGATCTCGCAAAACTTGATACTGCTAAAACTAAAACTATACCTAAAACAATGTATAAAGCATGATTTAACAATTCTATATTTCTACTAGCAAAACCAGCATCTATTAAAAACCTAATTGCATAACCTATCGCTAAAACTGAAATAGCAGCACAACTTAAAGCGATAAATACCAATGCTAAGCTGGATTTATAAGGCTTTAAAAATTTAGTAAGATATAATAAGCCAGAACTAGTTTTTTGTGTTTTAAACATTTTTTAATTAAATAAATAAGGCTAGGTCTTAGATTATAGTAACTATATGATAGTTATCAATAAGGTTTTTATAAAAAGCTCATTATTATTTTTAATTAAATATCCATTTTTTTATAAAAAAGGCTAGATTACTAAAAATTTATTTGTTATAAGATTGGAGTCTTATCATTATTCCCCGGTAGCTCAGTGGTAGAGCAAGCGACTGTTAATCGCTTGGTCGCTGGTTCGAATCCGGCCCGGGGAGCCACCTTTAGTTCAATAGTGTCTAATAAAATCTTATAGTTACTTGATTTCAGTAGCATTCATAAGTTATATTTCTTATAATGTTCAAAATTATTTATTAAAATCCAAATCTTTTTGGGGTATATTTAAAGATACATATGTCACTTGCGGACACATCAATTCGTAACGCAAAGTCTAAAGATAAACCTTATAAACTTACAGATGGGCAAGGAATGTATCTTTTAGTTCACCCTAATGGTTCAAAATATTGGCGCTTTAAGTATTTATTTCATAAGAAAGAAAAATTACTAGCCTTTGGCACATACCCTGAAATTAGTTTAAGTGATGCAAGAGAAAGGAGATTAGCTGCTCGTAAACTTGTAGCAAACGGAATAGACCCAACCACAAAAAAGAGGGAAGATAGATTCAAAGCAATATTAAATTCAGAAAATACTTTTAAGGTACTTTATAGTAGAAAATAATCTAATATATCTTAAGATATCAGTATTATTTTCTTCTGAATTTCAGTATTTTTTACCTATATAAAAAAGGAAGTTTTAATTCTATTATTAAACTGTTAATTATTTTCTCTCATAATCTATGATACTTCTATTAAGAGAAAATACATTAATCGTCAATAGCATAAGTTTGGTAAGTTTTTATTAATTTAAACTAATAAAAGGAATGAATTATGGCTAGTGATTTTCAAATAAGCAGAACTAAAGGAGCAATTAGAAATCCATCAGCAGCAACTCTAGAAAATGGCAACCACGTTGCTGTTTGGGGATTAGGAACAAGTCGAGGAATTTACTACGAACCGATATCTATTTATGGTCAACTTCTAAGTAATAATGGTAGCAAAATAGGATCTGAGTTTCCTATTGAATCTAATAACAATGGTTACTTTCCTGAAGTACATCCTCTTCAAAATAACAAATTTGTAGTTTCGTATGAAAATCATGTTTCAGCAGCAAATTATACAATTAATATAAAAATATATGATGAAAAAGGTACTCTTGTTAAAGAATGCACACCAATAACATTTACTGTTTACTGGGAAAATATCAATTCTAACTACTATTCTCACCACTCTACTGCATCTTTAGTAAAGAATGGGTTCGTAGTTACATGGTATGATCATCATCAAGAACAAGGCGATGGTGTGTTATTAGGTCAAAGATATCACTCTAATTGCGATAAAGATGGTGAACAATTTCAAGTGAGTGAAAAACATTTACCGAAATTTGTTGTAATGGATACCATTACACACGATGTAGATCAATTCGTAACAACTTGGGGCTCAAAATCTTTTCCTGGATTACCAGTCTATCCTAATCCAGGTATTTATAGTAGTTGGTTAGATGAAAGTAACAATCCTATTAAAGCAATTAGAGTAGACCATTCCCTTCCTCATAGGATAGAGACAGTAGAGCTTTCTAATGGTCGCATTGCTATGATGTGGACTACTGAAAAGGTAGAGGCAGGTACAGCTTCAAATAGGCTCGTTTGTAAGGTTTATGATCCATATTTGAAACCTATAAGCCAAGCTGATGTTACCCTAGATGACTGGAACCCCCCAGAGTATCCTTATCAAATATCTCTTTCAGATACAAAGGATGGGAGATTTGTAGTTGCGTACCAAGTCTTCAAAAATTGTGATAACTGCAGGAGTGATATTTATGGTCAGTATTTTAATAATGATGGCGCTAAGGAAGGTGTCCATTTTCGGATAAATTCTGAAAATAATAAAAATCAACATTCCTATCCTGCTATTTCAGAGTTTTATCTTGGAAAAGCATTAGTAGCATGGATAGAAAGTCCTAATTTTTTTGGTGATAATGAAGACGTGCTAATGGGTAACTTTATAACTCCTCACGCTGCATTAGAAGTTCAAGTAGAAGCTAGTGGTCAAACTGGCTTATATGATGATATTGTTCAAGCTGCTTAAAATATTATAACCATAACTAATATCAGTAGGTTGGATATAATTTAAATAATGTAAAATGAGATACTTAAATAAAGAAAAGATGGTATGATTATATCATCTTTTCTTTATCTCCTTATAATACAAATTTAATTTTCAATGATAAATTAAAGGTATTATTCATACTCTAGCAGAAGCTTCATAAGAATTAGCAAAGAGATTAAATGTATTACTGGCTACTCTTTATAGATACTTAACAGGTGGAAGAGGAGAGATAAATTAATAATAACTTAGCAAGTATAGAGAAAAAGTTGAAAAAAATATTGTTTAAATTATTATTTAAGTATTAGTGAATTTAATCACTAATATTATATAAATATGAGACGAAAACTATGTATACTATAATAGATGCGCTTAAAAGAATAAAATCTTATAGCCCAGATCCTATGGCTAAAGATGTGGCGATTGATATACTAAATAATTATCGCGCAAATGATGTTATTGGCACCAATAAAGTTGGATTCTGGTGGCATGTTGATGGGGATAGAAAATACACTACTGTATATTTACATGCTCATTGCAATCCCATAAATCAACCAAATGGGCCTTGGCATATAGAACATAATTATCATGCACGTATACCAGCCGGTCAAAAATCTTTAACAAAGAATGTTTTTGAATTAGTAGGTTTTCGTTTGATGCCTGGAGGAGATAGCGGGCCTGATGTTGGAGAAGGCGATAAAGCTTTAGATTTTGAATTTGTTGGGGTTAGTGGTGCAGCATTACATGATGGGCATGACGATCTTTAAAATCTTCTAATACTAAAAGATTTAGAATCAGTAGTTTGTGTCTGATAAGTTCATTATCGGACACAAACTTAAACCTCATCAGTCCCAAACTGATATAACCTTTTGACAAGTTTTAAAAGAAAAGTAGAAGGTTTCATAAGAGAACGTGATTGATAAGATACGTTATCTGTCACGTTGTTAATCAAGAACTTACGCTAATATAGTATTTATAGTAGATGCAATTTACTAATAAAAGGCGCAACTTATGAAGAGAAATTCAATTGACACGATAATATTTTTAGCTTAAATTTCATTTATCTACAATCAGGTAGATGTTTAATTTATATAAGAGGCGATTATGGCTAAAGCAATGTTAGGTGGAGCAACAGCTGTTGCTGGAGGTGCAGCTGCTGCAAAAGCAGGTTCAGCAGGTCTTGCATATTGGTTTGCTGGAACTGGTATTCTAGCCGGTGCGGCTGGTCTTACTGCGGTAATAGTTACAGGTGGAACTTTTGCAGCAGTGTTAGGAGCTGCAGGTGCTTCTGAAATTGATTCACCTGTTGACTCATTTATGATGGGTAATTCTCACACATTTGATTCAGTAGAGATATAGAATAACTTCCTTATATAAAGGCAACTCATTTATAAATTAAGAGTTGCCTTTATAACTTGTAATTACAATTCTTCTTGTTGTGAAAGTTGACTTCCTACTAAAATATTATCCACTATTTCTAGAGCTTTACAACCTGGTAAAATAACTAAAACTTCATTATTAATTTTATTTCTTACTACTAGTGTTCCTTTACCAAAATAGGTTTCTTCGCTTAATTCTATATCCTGTTCAGATCGTATATACTCATAATTACTTAAATCTAATATGTCACCTTCTGTACCTATAAAATCGTCAATTATTCTTACCAACCCTTTTTTTTGACCAGTATAATTTAGATGTAAAACAAATCTATCAGCACCACTCCCACCGTGATATGTTCCGTATTTGGACATATGAATTACATTATCAGCAGAAAGTAAGCCAAATAAAGTAGTAAAATCTCCTTCATCAGAATAGTAGTTTTGCACTTCAAATTGCTCTAAATATTCAATTACAATATTATATCCTTTAAATTTAGCATATGATAATGGAGTATCACCACTTGTAATAGGTGTTTTAGGATTAGCTCCTGCATTAACAAGGATTTTTAGAGCTTCAGAATGATTATTTTGTGTAGCAAGGTATACAGGAGTTTCCCCATCTTTTCCTCTTGCATTTACATCAGCTCCAGCTTCAATTAAAACATACAATGTATCATGATGTCCGGAATATGCTGCAATGTGAAGTGCTGTTTTGCCGTCTTCATTTCTATCATTAGGATCCAGGCCTGCATCTAAAAGAACGTTTGCAATCTTTCCATAGCCATAAAATGAAGCAAAATATAAAGCTGTAACTCCATTAACAGTTGTTATAATTCCTTGTGTTTTTATTATCTTACTTACTGCTTGAACTCTATTAAACTGTATCGCCCAGAACAAAGAAGTCTCACCATATTGATCTGCTTTATTAAGGTCATAATGATCAATAAGAATGTTTATTATTTCTTCATTCTCAATATTAGCTAAAGCGAAATAAAGAATTGTTCTACCTCCTATAGATACTCCCAGATCAACTCCTGCATTAATCAATACTAATACTGAGGAAAGGTCCTCATTTTGAATGGCTATAAATAGAGGAGTATATCCTTGTTTTGTTTTAGAATTAACTTCTGCTCCGCTATCAATTAAGAACTGTGCTATATCATCTCTTCCAATTTGTATAGAAGTATGTAAGGCGTTAATCCCTTTATTATTGGCTAAAGCTACATTTACACCCCAGCTAATTAGTTCTTGTATGGTTTGTAGATGTCCTGCTTGGGTAGCAACTAATAAGGCAGTATTACCTGTTCCTTCAAGTTGGTAATCCAAATTACATCCATAGTGATGAAAAATTCTTATAGTATGAACTAATCCTTCAAATGCAACTAAATGAATAGGTGAAACTAGAAAATTATTAGGTTGATTTAAGACATTCCAAAAGCTATGAGTTGCGTCAAGTGTAACATAGGCTCTACTCAACTCATTTGCAATAATTTGTCCTAGTAAATATTGGTTTATTTCAAAAACATTAAATTCTAAGTTTGCTATATCACTCCTTATTAAGTCATAATATGCATGCCCAGCACTAGAATTATGCTGTAATGTTGTTAGAAATTCTTGAATCCAATTTTTTAAAAAGGCGCTTATCTGATTAGATGAAATTAAATTCTCTGCTGGTTGTAAATTTATAGTAGAAATAACATTTTTCGACTCACTAACTTTAATTCCTACTGCTAATGTTTGCATAGCAAATAAAGGAAGATGATAAAATATTGTATTTAATATTGAATGTCCATTAACTTCATCTTGCTCAGATTTAGAAAACTCTAAAATATGTTTAATGGTGTTAATGTTTAAAAGACGAGAACTTCTGATAGATTTATCAGAATGTGCTGCTATTACTGAACCAACTGGCAAATCAGTCTGTTCTAATGCTAATCTAGCATAGTTACAATATAAGTGTACTTGTATTGGTCCATCAACAAGATCTAAAATTAGCTCAAATACTTTTCTAGCTTCCGAAACATCTTTAATAAGCTCTAAATGTAAAACACCATTCTCATCTTTATATGAATTAGCTTCAAGATGAAAGATTGTATCTTTATCTACTTTATCTTTTAGCTTTGATATAATTGTTGTGCTATCAATTAAATACCTGCTTCCATCAAAAAAAATTGCATTTTCATTTTGAGTAAAATTCTCTATTTTGTTCCTAGGCCCCGAGGCATAATATAGACCTGAGCCAATAAGTATTACTGACCTGTAAACCATATAATCATTTTTTTATAAAACTAAATATGAAAAAATATAAATCCTAAGCACAAGCTATGAACTCATGCTTAGGATAATAATTTAAATTTCTATTGAATCAAGTGTATGGAAATTACCCATTACAAGTAAATCCTCTGATGAATCAATTTCAGCTCCTAGTACACCTGCACCAATTAAGCTACCTGCTCCAAGCCCTAAAGCTACCGCACCAGCCAAACCACCTGTTGCAATCGTTGCTAAACCTCCAAGCGCTAAGTAACCATAGCCATATAGAAAAGTTGCTCCAATTGCAGGTGCTAATACTGGAGCTGCACTTCCAGCCGCTACTATTCCTGTTGTTGTTACTGTTGTTGTTATTGCTGACATAATAAACCTCTTTATTAAGTTAAATTTCGATTGAATCAATTGAATATAGGGCGCCAATTAAATTTGTATCTGTTAAAGAATTAATTTCTTCACCTAATACACCCGCTCCTATAAGAGTCCAGCCTACTGGTCCTAGAGTTGCTAAACCAGCTATTCCAAGAATTGTGCTTCCAGTAGAAGCACCTACTCCTGTCGCTGCTACAGTACTTGTAACAACAGTTGTAGTTGCAGCAGCTGCTGTTGCTGATGCAGCAGCCGTTGTTGCGGCAACAGTTTCTGCTACAGCTACACCACCTGCTAGTCCTTCTGCAAGCAACATATTTCCTCCAGCTGCCACCAACCCTGCTGTTCCACCTGTTAATATAATAGCCATAATATTCTCCTTACTTAATTATAAATCAATTGAATCTAAAGTATTGAAAGCACCCATCATTTGTGTCTCATCAAATGAATCATTTTTTTCTGCTGCAGCCCCGCCAGTTGCAACTGTAGCTGTTATTATTGCTGCACATAATGGTGGATTTGAAATACAAAGAGCTGTGAGTGTAGGAAACCAAACAGGCGAAGTCCACCACCCTGTTGTTGGTATCGCTACACATGCTGTTCCTGCGGTAATTGCTGTTGCTGTTCCTACTGCTGCCATAATAAACCTCTTTTTAAATTAATAAATTAATATGATACAACTACTAGTATCAAATACTACCTTATATTATACCTATTACTAAAAATACCCGTAATTTTTCCGGGTATAGAAATTAAAGTAGATTAATTTTAGGAATTACCTTTATGAACTAAATTTGAAGCTTTTTATTTACAAGTGTTAAAGAAATACAAATGTGAGAAATTTTCATAAAAGAAACCTACTAATTGACTTTTATAGGTCAAACCAGTTTTGAATTTTATGTTATTTAAATGATCTTCTACAGTCCTTGAGGAAATGTTTAAAATATTTGCAATTTCTTTCATAGTTTTTCCTATAACTAACAGATGCAGACATTCTAATTCTTTTTTAGTTACGTACAAATTTAAATTACTAGCATTGATTTGAATTCTTTTTACTTCTATTTCTCTTAGGAATATATCCTCATAATTTTCATCCTTACGCTGCAAGTTATTTAAATCTAAATTTCGTGTTAGATATGCACTTTTGTTTGGTATGTCAGTTGTAAAATGGCTTGTTTTAAATTTAAAATATGTAATAAACTTATGTAATAAATTGACTTTGTTAATATAAAAACTAGTTAAATCTAGATTCCTATTAAAATTTGCAAAAGTATATTTTTCTATAAAACTTTTTCTACTATAAAAGATATTAAAAGTATTATAGAAGCCGAATTCTTTAGCGTATGGCACGTTAGGATTAAGGCAATAATATATTTTTGAAGATAAATTTGTTAGTTTCATATTCTCGAAATATGAATCATTATCTAAACCATTATTAGTGAAAAAATGGCTTGCCCATTCTAAATTATTATTAATTCCAAAGAAAGTATAATGGGTTTCATCATAACCAATTTTTACATAGGAAAAATAGTTTATATCACATTTCTTCAAAGGCTCACATATGGTTTTTATTTCTTTACTATGTGAGTCAGCAAAATTTAGTAAAGTTGAAACATCTTTTTGTAATATAATCATTTTTTATATTTACTAATAATATTACTATACCCACTATTTATACTATAACGATAAAAAAAGTCTTTAATATATTCATTAATTTATTTTTTATTGTTGTTATTCATTATAATTATTTATAAATAAGAATAAGCGTTTATTTATAGAAAATTAATGCTAAAGAGAATAATTTTTGAAATGTATACTTATTAAATTATGCAACTGCAAACAAAAGTAATTATTTCCTTAATGCTTGGTAGCGCAATAGAATTATTTGATTTTACAATATTTGCTGTAATGTCTCCAATTATAGGTAAATTATTTTTTCCTACCCAAGATCAAATTGTAAGTATTATAATGGGATTTAGTGCATTTTCAGTTGGCTTTATGGCAAGGCCTGTAGGAGGTATAATTTTTGGACATATAGGCGATACTAAAGGACGTAAAATATCGTTATTAGCATCGGTTATTGGTATTTCATTATTCACTTTTTTAATCGGTCTAATTCCAACCTATGAGCAGATTGGAACAACAGCTACTATTTTGCTCTTATTGCTCAGGTTCATGCAAGGTGTATGTCTAGGAGGAGAATTTACAGGAGCTTCTATATTTGCTTATGAAAATTTTTTAACTAAGCAAAAATCAAATTTTACTATATGTTTAATATTAATTGGCAGCATAGCTGGTGCGCAACTAGCAATTATACTTGGCACATTTATTCTTGAGTATAATTTAGATAATCAATTAATATGGCGAATACCTTTCATTTTAAGCGGCACTTTTGGTTTTATTAGTATATATATGCGCATGTTTATTAAAGAAAGCTTACCACAAGGCGTGGCACAAACTAATTCCATACCATTGAGAGTATTGATTAATAATTATAAAATGAAAATTTTTAAGATTACACTAATTTGTGGTTTTGTCAGCTCGATAACTTACACAATGGCTATTTATACTAAAATATTTTTAGCAGATATATTAAAAATTGACCAAATTCATACAATGATTTTTGTATCCATAGGTATACTTAGTTTTTGCTTATCCTGTTTATTATTATCATATTTTTTGAATAAAGCAGATCAAAACAAGCCTTTAGTTTATGCCGCAAATCTTGCTCCATTATTTATCATTACTTTTTTTATTATGATAAGTACAAAAAATTATATTTTAATTTGTATAGCCTAAATAGTGTTAGGTATAATAATTGGTAGTCTATATAGTTGTCTTTTTTCATTTTTATGCGAGTTATTTCCTCAAGAAATTAGATATACTGCCGTATCTTTAGGTTATAATCTTGGTTTATCAATATTTGCAGGTAACACACCATTAATTTTAACTTACATCTTTAAAACCACACAAAATCTTATCGTTCCTAGTTTATACCTTATTATTTTAAATATTGCCTGCATAATAAGCTTAAAAAAACTTACTTATAAGCATTCAAATTGAAATTAATATTAAACAAATCTTAGTGACTTAAATAGCTAATACAAAAAGAAGATAAATTATAATTTCTCATTTGCGTAAATTCATTAAGCTTAGATGTGAGAAATTTTCATAAAAGAAACTTACTAATTGACTCTTATAGGTCAAAACCAGTTTTGAATTTTATGTTATTTAAATGATCTTCTACAGTCCTTGAGGAAATGTTTAAAACATTTGCAATTTCTTTCATAGTTTTTCCTATGGCTAACAGATGCAGGCATTCTAATTCTTTTTTAGTTATGTACAAATTAAAATTACTATCTTTAACTTGTATTTTAGTAATTTCTGTTTCTTGAATAAAAAGATTTCTTTGGTCACGTTCTTTTTGATTCAATAATTTGTCATTTATATGGAATAAATTAAAATTAATATTTACATAGGCTTTATTATTAAAAGCCTCTTTTGTTAAATTACGTGTTTTAAATTGGAAATATAATATAAACCTATGCAATAAATCTAAATTGTTAAGATAAAAATCAGTTAGATCATCATCTTTATCAAAGTTAGCAAAAGTATATTTCTCAATGCGATTTTGTTTGTTGTAAATTATATTAAAGACATTTTGAAAGCCGAATTCCTTAGCTAGTACTACCCCTGAACCAAAAGTATAAAAAATTTTATTTTTAGTAAGCATTGATGCCTGTATATTTTTATAATATTCTGGGTCCTGCTCACAAGAAGAACTAAAAAAAGCTCTAGTCCATTCAAGATTATTGTCCATACAGAAACCTTTTGCCGAGGTATCCGAATATGTACATTCTGCATAACAAAAATAACTAATTCTATTTAGGCTTAAAGGTTGGCATATTTTATGCAGATCTTTAATACTAGCTCCAAGAAAGTCTAACAATTTATATTGAGGGGAATTTACCATCTCTAAGCCTATACAAAAACAGTATCGATCTTATGTATTATCTCAGGTTTAATTTTTAATAATCCTTATATGTTAATAAATTCACAGAGCTTAAGCAGAAATTGTCATAAAATAAGTTTATTAACTGATTTTTATAATTTAGCCCTGTTCTTATTTTTATATTATTCAAATGATCTTCCACTGTTCTAGAGGAAATCCCTAACATTCTGGCAATTTCTTTCATTGAACATCCTTTTGCCACGAAATGTAAACATTCAAGCTCTTTTTTAGTTAAATAAATATTTGAATCACTATTATTTATTAGAATTTTATCACACTCTGTATGTTTTAGAAAACCAGTGTTAATATTACTTCTGCTGGAACCATATATATCTTTTTTACTCGAATTTATATTTGCATTGAAAAACACATTATTATTGAATGCATCCATTATTAAATTGCTAGTTTTAGATTTAAAATAATATATAAATCTATGTAGTAAAGGGAGGTTATTTAGATAAAAATCAGTTAGATCGTTGTTAGAATCAAAATTAGCAAACGAATGCTTCTCTATATATTTATCATGATTATAGAATATATTAAATACGTTCTTAAAGCCAAATTTTTTAGATAGAGGCAATGAGGAATTAAAGCTATAAAATATTTTATTAGCAGATTGCCGAGCAATATTAATTTTCTGATAGTATAAATGATTTCTCTCACAGTGATTATTGCAGTAGTGAATCGCCCACTCTAAGTTATTATTGATGCCAAATCCTTTTACATTATCTTCATTATAAATAATTTTTGCATATGAAAAGTAAGTAACATTATATGTACTTAAAGGCTTACACACAGGGTATAAGTAGTTTATATTAGAATTAATAAAATCTAATAGTATCTGAGAAGGATCTTTTTTATCCATGCCTAGCTCATTCAATGAATGTTACTTTCCAATTTATCTTAACATATATTTATGTTAATCTGTAGTTGAATGAATAGCAGTATTAGTTTTTATATTGCTATATACAATATATTGTTTATTTAAAAATTTAAAATATGTTTGTTGATAATATGCATTACAAGTCACGTTTTATAGCAAGGTTAGGTTCCATACCCATCATGATGATCACCAAGTAAAGGCTGATCCTTCATGCAGTTAAAATAGCCTTTGTGATAAGCGTACCATCCTGCTACTGCAAAAACAGAAACTCCTGCAAGTGTTCCTATGACCCCACCGGCTATTGCTCCAGCGTTATTATTGGTATGATCATCATTATGGTTAGAAGGTGGTGTAACAGGATTAATAGCTTGATCGAATTGATCTATTATTGCTGTAGCATTTATATTAGGCACATCAAGTAAATTTTGTGATTGCCCAGTACTTGCATTCAGATAATAGAATGTTTGTTGATCAAATGTTGATATATAGAAATTAGTATTATTTAAAACCAAACTAACCTGTCCATAAGTTAATGTTACAGTATAACTATAAATTGTCTCATTTGTTGCTGTTCCATTATTAAATGCGCTCCCATTGTAAGATGCCCGCTGAACTGATATTTGTATTTGGTTAGGATTTATATTTGCATTTGAATAATCAAATACGTGATTTCCACTATTTAAGCCAACAAAAAATAAATTATAACTATTAAAAGCACCTCTAATTGCTGATTGACTTAGATCGCTCATTAAATAAATATCAAAAGCATCTGGTGTTTTAATGATAGTACATTCTTTGTCACATCCTGTAGTTTCTACAAGATTATTACCTTTTAAAGTAATAACAATTGCATTGTCAGGAGCTTTTACCTTTTCATTATTTACAATTACAATAGGCTGAGGATGTATTGCATATGTAATACCAAAATCTCCTTCAGCAAAATTAGCTACGCTTAAAGTTTGATCTTCAAAATCAAGATTATTCCTAGCAATTAATAGGCTACTGCTATTAGTATTAAGAAAGTAAACATTGCCTGTACTTTTATCATTGCAGTAATTATCTTCTGATGGGATATACACATATAGCCCAGATGTTCCAGTTGCCCATACAGTATTTATAAAACACCTTTGAAGAAAACCATTAGAGACTATATCAGAAGCTATATAATCATATCCGATCAAACCTTGATTTCCATTATCATAGATAACCGTAATTCCTCCCATATTATATGGAACAAATATATAAGTATCAAAACCACCTTGATCAGTTATTACATTATTACCTCCAAAAGGATAATAAGTATCATTTCCTGTTCCACCATTCATACGATCAGCAAAATTTGTTCCACCAAAGAATAATGAACCTTTATTATCACCATTTATAACTACGCCAACCTTAGCATAATTTGTGCTTGCAGGAGGACAATAGCTACTCCATGGAAATGGCAAACAATTTGCTCGCTGATATACAGGATAACCTTTAAATTTTACTTCGTAATAATATGGATTCTGATCATAGTTTTCAAAAAATGCTGTATTGAGTAAATTATTCAATACCTCAACAACTGCATCTTCATTACCAGGAGCTGGAGGTGGTGGTGTGTAACCTGGAACATATGGCCAATTCATTGTTACGCCATTTACAACCCAATAATTATTCATATTAGAACTGATAGTGATATTACCTGTATTAGGGTTAAACATTGTATAAATGTTTCCCATACGATGTTGTTGCAAGGTAAAAATATCATCAGCAGGATTATATGTTGGATAGGCTCTAATCATAGTTTCTAAATGCTGCCCTGAAGCAATATTTATTAGATCTGGCGCTGCTACATAAGATTTAACTAAACCCCAATTAGGTACAACTCCTGCAAATCTGCTATCCCCGGAAGCAATAGCTTTACTTAAAGTAAGCGATACTCCAGGACTTTCAAATGTTACAGCATTAATACCATATTTTTGAGCTGTTAGTTGAGCTAAAAAACCACCTAGACTATGGCCAGTTACAGTTAATGGCATATTAGGATAAGCTGCAGTACCGTTATTTAAACAACTAATTACATAATTAAAATAATCTGGAACCAAGCTAAATAATATTTCTGAATCTTCTCCTATCAACTCTTCTAAATCATACGTTCCTCTAATGCCATACACCAGATTTGTTCCATCACTATAGAACTTACTATGGAAAGTAACATCATTTGTATTTACTTGGCACACATCTAATACTTTCCATTTTGTAGAAGTAGCAGGATTTCTCGGTAATCTTCCAGGAGGCAAAATGCCATTATCATTCGGGTCATCATATACCTCTAAAGATAATGTTGCATATACATAATCTGAAACAGGTCCCTGAGGTAATGGAGCAATTGTTTCGTTATTAAATAAAGTATAAGAATAAGCATATTGTGGCGGATTACCAACTATACCGTAACCTGCAATACCGTTTTTATTATCTCCATAGGTATTTCCAAAAGACTCATATACATATGCAGAATTTATTATTTGAAAACCATTAGTTCCATCTAGTATGCTTGTATCAAAAGAAACTATACTTCTATCATTAAACCCATAAATTACACAACTGGCAAATGGCATATTATTACATGGATAAATTACGAATTCTGCTTTACCATCCCCTGTTAAATCATTTGCTAATAAAATTACAGAATATCCACCCTCTTCAAAAATAATGTTTGAAATTAAGTAGAAGCCATCATTTCCATTTAAGCTAAAATAATTAATTATTTTAGGTAATGTAGCTGAACCATATATAAGGGCATTAGCTTGGGTAGGAAAATACGTGGTAGAATTGTCTACAGTTAATGCTAAATCATTAATACCGTCTCCATCAAAATCCTCTTTACCTACTATGATTAATGGAACTCCTCCTGCATTAATATTAATACCATTTAACAATGTTATATTGAAAATATCGTAATTACCGCCAAGATTTGGATTGCCAAAAATAATATAGGCACCTTTATGAGAAGGATCAAAATAAGGATAACCAGACATTAAGTCTCCACATCCATCACCAGAAATATCTCCAACCCCCGAGGCTGAATTATATTGAAATAAGTTAAGCCCTCCTGGTATCCCATTAGAATACAGGCCATTAGAAGTAATCTTAATCGTACTATAGTACCCTTTTGAAGCTCCAAATAAAATAGAAGAAGTTGTATACCCGAACCCAACATCTGATTCTACAAGCACATCATTTCTACCATCACAATTTACGTCTTGTGCATAATAATCAATAAAATTTATCCTAATCTTCCCATCACCGGGAACAACACAAAACCCTTCCTGCGGCAATAGATTATCTACATTCAATAAAGCAGGAAAGGAGCCATTTTTGCCATAAACTACTAACAATGAACCTAAACTACCGTTGCTATTTCCTAATTCTACAATAAAGTCATCAATTCTATCTCCATCTACATCTCCAAGTCTGTAAGCTGCATTTAATATCCATGTTGAGGAAGAAAGGGTACAGCCATTTAATTGTGTTGGATTTGTAATAACAGCAGGAAACGCAGAACTCTGACCATAAATAATTGAAGCTTGATTAGTGGGCCCATTGCCGTTGTCATGCGCCATAAAAAAATCAGAATAACCGTTATTGTTAACATCACCAACATTAGAAAACAAAGTTGAATTAGTCATGAATCCATTAGTTCCATTAATATAAGTCAATGGATTGACGACTGAAGGAAAATTTTTAAAAGATGTCATATTAGGCTTACTCTTTATTCGTTATTGATTAAGAATTTATCTTGTTATAGATTTTGATAGATCATAAACTGAATTAATCACAAAAAATTAACTTTCACTTAAGTTAATTACATAATTTTCAACTGTCAATATCTTTCTGGTAGGCGCATAAGTCAGTTTTTTTAATATTTACTAAGTATACTCCTCCATAACATTTATATTTATATTTATATTTATATTTACTTAATCTCTAACATAATTTTGAATCGATATTCTTCTGGAGTATATTTAATATTTTCCTTAATAAAATCTTCAAGTAATCGTGGTATTGCATAAAGTTTAGTTATTCCAGTAACATTTAGACATTAGAACTTTTAAATATGTTTGTAATGACCTTTTTCACTAAGACAAAACCTATTGATATATTAGTGAATATTAATTATTGTTCCTAATATAGAGGCAAAGAATGTTTAGCATATATCGTATTATACAACACACTATTCCATCTTATTTAACTCTTGGTATATTGAATAATTGGGGAAGAGAAGCCTTTAATAATGCTTATTATAGTATTCCACAACAATGGAGTAGCATCTACTACGCGGGTGCTACCCTTGAAAATTTAGTGCAAAGAGCAGCAACAATATTAAACATTTCTCAGCAACGAGCAGAGCTAGTAATTACTACTATTATCAATCAAGAAGATTATGATCAATTGCATACCAGACTGACACAAGAAGTATCACAATCATACATTTATAGCCTTACAGCAGATGGAGTAATGTTATTATCAGGTTATTTCTTAAATTTACATAATTTGATATATGAATGTTTTAATAAATCAGCAGAAGTTATAAGAGAAACTCCGCAAAGGTTTTATAATAATTTTATAGAAGAACCGCTTAAAATAATTTTAGCATCTGTTAACTATCAACATATCTATGAACTTACAACACCATATCATGTAGATATAGGTAAGTTAGCAGCGAGTATAACTTTTGTCTATCAGATTAATACACCACATGCAGACAGAGTTTATAGATATCATCATCCTGCTGAATATGCGGCTGTTGTTTTTAAGGGTACTGCTCTAAGCGCGTTAGTAGGAAGTTTTAGTACCTTAGCTGCACTATCTTTAACTACATTCCTGAACATAGATACAAGAACTCTAAATCCTGAAGAAACATCATTAACATCTTTTCAAGATGCTTCTTCATTTTATTACAATACAGTTGGATTATTAACAGCTGGTATGACAGTTTGTAGCTCATTGAGAGAAGGACCCAAAAGGCCCCCTTTACATTTTAGACATGATGGTAGTTATTATCAGCCTCCGGCAGAAGTAAAAGAAGTAATAAAATTCTTTTCTAATGCCATCTTGGGGTCTGTTGCTATGGGTGTAATGACTTTAGAAGCTTTTAAATTTCCTGCAACTACTGCAGATATATTAGCTGTTACTCCTTATCATTTAAACATAGGCAATTTAGGAGCAGGTGTAGCTTTTTTAATTAATATGAATTCTGGAGCTGCTAGAGGAATTTATATGTTCT
>JAGVLN010000002.1 GCA_020049805.1 Rickettsiales bacterium | reverse complement strand
CGTAGAATATAAGCTGTGTAAAGAGTTATAAAGAGTAGTGAAGTTAGGTAAAAACATCGAATCTTTCATTGGTAATGATGAGGTCGCAGGTCCGATTCCCGCTAGCGGCACCATTTAAGGTGCAAGTTCACTCATTTTTTTACCAGCTAATATATGCATGTGGAAATGAAAAATAGTTTGACCCACATTACTGCCAATATTAGCAACTAACCTATAGCCAGTTTTATCTATGCCTAAAGACTCTGTAATTTGCGCAATAGTTTTAAAGAAATTCGCTACATATAGAGGGTCAGCATTTAACACAAAATCATGATAGCTATTATAGTTTTGTTTTGGTATAACTAGCAAATGAATTGGTGCTGCTCGAGCAATATCTTCAAAACATAGCACATTATCGTCTTCATAAATTTTTTTACAAGGTATTTCTCCTCGTAAAATCTTAGCAAAAACATTATTTGTATCGTAGCTTATCATGTGCGGAAATATAACAAAAAAATCACTAAAAGTCAAACTTATTCCTAGTTTACTTACTTGTGAGTTTAAGTTATAGATAGATGCGTAGTTCTAAAAGTAAATAAGTGTTAAAATCTCAAATTCTAATTTTAAACTGTTAATTTATAATATAATATCAATCATGAATTGAATATTATGACTAAAACTTGGCTTATAGTGCAGTTTTTTATATAAAATTTAATAAAATTGCTTTACTTATTGTACATAAAAGTATATATTCGTGTACAAATCTTTAGGTCTTTTTAATAAATGACAAATAAAATATAGGATTAGTATGCGAATTTCTTCTGAACTTTTAAAAATTCTTGTTTGCCCAGTTACTAAAGGTAAATTAATATATGATGAGCTTTCTCAAGAATTAATTAGTTTAGAAGCAGGTTTATCTTACCCAATCGTAGAGGGCATTCCATTGATGTTGGTTGATGAAGCGAGACAGGTTAGCCCGGGTCGTTTAAAAAAAATATTAGAATCTCAACAAAATTCTCTTGAATTTGAATCAAAATAAGTTCATTATGTCGACTTCTATTACGTGCCCGCGTGATGGAATTGGTAGACATAACGGACTTAAAATCCGTGGGACATTAGTCCTTGCCGGTTCAACTCCGGCCGCGGGTACCATCTTTATAGTGATTAGTTTAAATAGATTTTGCTTGTTTGAACTGATTAACTAACTAACCATTTTTTTCTTTCTTGCTCTAAGGTACCATGAATTATAGCGTTTCTAATAGAATGCATAAGGCGGTTCATAAAATGGACATTATGAGCAGTTAACGCTTGTAAAGCTAGTATTTCCTGCGCTTTAAATAAATGATGTAAATATCCTCGTGAAAAATTTTTGCAGGTGCTGCAATTGCATTCTGGGTCAATTGCTCTTTCATCTACCTTAAATCTGGTATTGAGTAAATTAAAATGTTCAGTTCTAGAATTGTCATTTTCTATTAATTTAAGCGAATAGGGTACAAGTGCTCCTCCATGACGTGCAAGGCGAGTAGGGTGCACGCAGTCAAATGTATCAATTCCATGTTTTACCCCATTAAATATGTCGCTGATTCCTCCGATGCCTAGTAAATGAACAGGGCGGTTTGGAGATAGCATGCTCATAGTAGTAGCTACTATATCGTGCATTTGATTTTTATCGGCTCCTAAAGAGCCACCTACAGCATGGCCAAAAAAGGCTTGGTCATTAACAAAACTAGCACTTTCTTTTCTTAAATCTTCATAAATTCCGCCTTGAATGATACCGTATAAAGATTGTTTATGGTCGTTCTCTTTTTTAAATTCCTCAAGGGACCTTAAGGCCCATCTATGTGATAGACGCATTGAATTAGCAGTATAATCCTTATCGACATGAAATGGAGTGCATTCATCTAATACTAAGATTATATCAGCTCCTAAATCTCGTTGAATTTGTATAGCTTTTTCTGGAGTAAGAGTATGATATGAACCGTCAATATAAGATTTGAACTTTGCACCTTCTTCACTAATTTTTAATAAAGTTTTTGGCCTTTTGCTCATGCGTTTGCCTTTAATTTCATTAGCAACTGAACCATGACCTAAGCTAAATATTTGGTATCCTCCAGAATCAGTTAACATTGGACCGTTCCAGCCCATCATTTTATGAAGCCCACCTAATTTTTTTACTATTTCTGCGCCAGGTTGTAACATCAAGTGATAAGTGTTAGCTAGAATGATTTGGGTATTTTCTGCTTTCATCTCAGTTGGATTGATGCCTTTGATTGCTGCTTTAGTAGCGCAAAAAATAAAATTTGGTGTCTCAACTACTCCATGGGGGGTAACTAATTTACCGCATCTTGCAGCAGAATTAGGGTCGCGGTTAAGGATTTCAAAGTTAAAACTTGGATACATTATTGCTTACGAATAGTTTTTAATAACAGATAAAATGTAGGTATGTTAAACAAAGCTACAAACATTTGTAAAACATAAGCTCCTATTATGTAGGTAAAAATAAGACTATGCCATCCAATTGGCTGAGGGGAAAATATCATCCAGGCCAAGATATTAAATATAATAGCGTCAACTAAAGCTGCAATTGTTATAGAGCAGAAAGTACGTAACCATAAGTATGCGTTTTTGGTTAAATTTTTTAATTTAGAAAATATAAATATATCGGTAAGTTGACTTGCAACATATGCAGTTAAGCTAGCTACTAATAATGCTGCATTAGGGGAGAAAATTAAAGATAAAGCTTGGTGTGCCTCGTTAAAATGGTTGTTATCACTTGAGTTAGTAATATTTAAGGGTTTTAAACCTAATGCCAATATCATTAGAAGAAGTAGAAGGATGGATCCAGCAAAACCTAAATAAATAGATTTGCGTGCAGCATTACTTCCATAAAGTTCAGTTATGACGTCACTAGCTAAGAAGGTTGAAGCGTATACTATTGTTCCTAATGCTATTGGTTCACTATACCAAGTGAATTCCATTGCTTTCAAAACTTGCATATTGCAGGTAATGATTGCTATAACGCTGTATATATAAAGACCTTCTTTTCCCCAAAATTTAGTCATTATTATTATACAAGCATAGCATAACAATAATGTTAGAATAGTTACCAATTCAGGAGAAAGAGATTGTAAATATTGAACTAATGGAGCAGTTGTTACTTGTAGCATTTTTATTAATCAGATGAGTTATTACTTATCACTTTATATTAATTTTTTATTTATTTGACAAGTACTTAGCCCATTTTAATAAATAATAATTTAATGCCTATAATTATTAATAACCCACCTGTAATACGCTCAATCCAATGACTTAAAGCAATAAATCTTTCACGCATTTTTTTACCAGATAAACATAATGCCACAAAACTAAACCATAAAAAAGTAGTAATAAAAATAATAGAAGCATAAATATTTATAATTAACATTGGTGTATCTGGAGTTACAAGTATTGAGAAAAGACTTAAGAAAAACAACATAGCTTTTGGATTTAATGCATTAGTAAGAAATCCTGATCTTATAGCAGCTATAGAAGTCATATCTTTAGACCTTATAGATGATATAGTGTTTGCGTAATGTTTTTTTGCTGAGATGCCTTTGTAGCCTATATAAAATAGATAACCAGCTCCCATATATTTAAATAATTCGATTAACAAACTAATTTTGTCAATGATAAACCTAAGTCCGAGTATAGAATAGATAACATGGACCATAATACCTAATGCTATACCAAGCGCTGTTAAAATGGCTGTTTTACGCGAATATATTAGGCTATTACGTACAATGATAGCAAAATCTGGTCCGGGGCTAACTAATGCTACTATTGATAGTCCTGTTAAACTAATTATTTGATCTTTATAAGCAAGTATTAATTCCATAATAATATTCATTATTCTATTTCATAGGTAATTCTAGCCAGCGTGTCTTTAGATTTGATTTTTACAATTTTTAAGCCGGCTAATGATTTTGTAGATTTAACATGTGTACCTCCGCAAGGAGAAAAAGGAAATTCGCCAATACGTACTATTCTTAAGCTTTTATTAGTTGGGACAGTAAATGACAAATTGGGGCAAACTTCTGGTAATTTGCTACTTTCTACTTCTTTATGTTCTAGATAAAAATCGCTATTTATAGCTTCGTTAATAAAATCGTTTATATTATCAATTGAAAATTGTGCATTACCTTTTACCTTAAATTCAACATAAGCAACATCTGGGTAATGATGACCTTTAACAGCTTGGCAATTAGGGTAATGTTTCTCAATTATATTACTTATCAAATGTCCTGCGGTATGTAGTTTAGCATGTAATAGGCGCTTGGATTGTTCTATAGTTAAAGTAACTTCCTTATTTATTATATCTCTATAATTTTGGTCAATATAGTGCCTAACTTCACCGTCAAACATTTTAACAGAATTTACCTTAATAATTAAATCATCAATTTGGAAGTATCCTGTATCAGATGGTTGGCCTCCACCTTGAGGATAGAATATAGTTTGATTCAATAGAATATAATTGCCAATAGTATCTTTATTGGCTGTTAGAACTATAGCCTTATCTGTAAAATTATAACTATCTTTTAGGTAATTTAATGCTGTTTTCATTTACTTGGCTCAATATATATTATAGAATTAATGCAACTATTTTAGTAAAACAAGTTGTATTTTGCAAGTATTTTTATTATTTAAGATTTTGTAATAGGATATATGGAAAAAGAGCATTATATTTCGCACCTTAGACAAGTTTCACGCAAACTCATACGTGAATTAGGATTGCTTCAGTTAAATAACGTTCAGCTAGGAAAAACTCCATCGCATTGGCACGCTTTGATAGAGATTGATTCTCAACCAGGTATTACTGTTTCTGAGGTTAGTAATTTGTTGTTATTATCTTTGTCAGCAACTTCTAGGATTATTGAATCACTATTGAAAAATGAGCTGGTCATTTACGAAGAAGCTCTAGATAAACGCAAAAAAAGATTGTTTATTACTGATAAAGGTAAATCAGAGATTAGTCAAATAGATGATTTTTCACATATACGTATAAAAGGAGCTTTAAATTATTTAAATGAACAAGAGCAATATCAAATATTAAAAGCTATAGAAAAATATGCGGACGTACTTAAATTAAGTAGAGAGAAGAAGGATGAAGTAAAAATTTTGAAACTTTCAACTTCAAGGCTGATTCGTAAAAAAATTATTTTTATGACAGAGAAAATTCAAAAAGAAGAATTAAATATACCTATTACTGAAGGTATAAATGCAAGTATATTGAAGGCTGAAGAGTATTTTCATTATAATAATGAATGTAATTTTTGGTACGCTATAAATAAGGACGGGGAGGTTATTGGTTCGATCGGATTAAGAATGATTGATAAAGATAATGCTGAAATTAAGAAGTTTTTTGTAAGGCAAGATTATAGAGGGCAGGGTGTAGCTTGGCAATTATTTAACAAACTTGTTACAGCTGCAAGTAAGCATAAATTTAGGTCTCTTTATGGTGGTGTAATAGACGAATCGAAAGCAGCACAAAGATTTTTCCAAAAAAGAGGATTCAAATTTATTAGTAAAAGTTTGCTTCCTAAAGGTTTTTATATTTGTCATTCAGCTGATATTTTTCTATATGGCTTAACTAAAGATATAGAAGCTAATTTGCTTTTATAATGCTATATTTACTTCTTACTAATCATTTGAATTGACTTCTATAATCCTTAATTTACAATAATTTCGGAAATTTCCCGCAATCACAGTTTTAATGTTAGGACAAACTTTAATGAATTTTAGAGATTATTTACTTGCGCTTTTTACTTCCATTTTATGGGGTGGAAATTTTATAGCTACTAAATATGGAATTGATGGTTTTGGAATTTTTGGGCTCTCTTTAGTTAGGGTGCTTTCAGTGTCGATATTATTTCTTCCCTACCTTAGCTTTGAACAAATTATTTTTAAAAATATTATAAAAATAGCTTTAGTTTATGGTATTGGGTTTTTAACTTTTGTGAATGTATCTATTGAATATACTGATAATTTGCCTCTGATAATAATACTCATTCAAATAGTGGTTCCTATAGGCGCTGTTCTATCTTATTTTTATTTTAATGAAAGAATTATTTGGCAAGAAGTGTTAGGAATGACTATAGCATTTTTTGGAGTTGTTATTCTAGTTGGTGTACCGTCAAATCTTGAATTTTTAATTTCTATTATTGCTGTTCTAATTGCTGCATTTTCTCAAGCTTGGCAAATGGTTCTAGTAAAAAAATATGCTTATAAAGTGGAAACCAAGAATTTACTTGCCTGGGTTCATCTTTTAAATCTTCCATTATTTGTATTTTTAGCCATATTTTTAGATGATTTGTCTTTAAATACCTTAAAAGAAATTAGCTTTACTACTTGGTTAGGTGCTTTATATGCAGGCGTAATATCTACTGCTATAGGATTCGGTATTTGGTTTAGCTTGCTAAAAAAATATCCTGTAAATAAGGTTACTCCTTTTATGCTTTTTGTACCATTTTTTGGGATTTTACTTTCTAGATTATTTTTTAACAGTGCTCTAACTAAGGAAGTAATTGTTGGAGGGATGTTAATAATTTTAGGTGTAGTGATTATTCAATTTTTTCGTCGTATACCGAAGAGAAATCCTGCTTTATAATTATTGGAAAGATTACTGATTAAAAATTCTTATAAGTGATACATGCAATAATTTTAATGCATTACCTAATCTTTGCTAAATTTTATCAAACAAAGCTCCACTATTGGAAATCTGGTTTCTGTTATACTACCTTAATTAATGTATTTAAGTATTGTAATAAATATTATATTATTCTCTATAAGAGCGATTAGACAACTTAAAAATAAATGGGGAAAATATAAATATAAGCTAGAAAAATTGGTAATAACATATAATGCGTAATGAGAAAAATTTATCGCTTTTTACTAATATCAAATCTAAAAAGCCTCTTGCAGATGAAGTAAGGCCAAAAAAAATTGAAGAAGTATTTGGTCAGGAGCATATATTAGATCATAATTCACAAATGCGAGATTTGTTAGAGTCAGGTAATTTGCATAATATGATATTATGGGGCCCACCTGGTTCTGGTAAAACCACGATTGCGCGAATTATCATAGAACAAAATAAAGACAAATATCATACTGAAATAATATCAGCGGTAATAAATAATACCTCGGATATAAAACAAATATTTTTGGATGCCATAAGTAGAAAAGAACAGGGCATTAATACAATATTATTAGTAGACGAGATTCATAGATTTAATAGGGCTCAGCAAGACATATTTTTGCCTTATTTGGAAGATGGAACGATTATATTAATAGGGGCGACTACAGAAAATCCGTCATTTGAGCTTAATAGTGCGTTATTGTCTAGGTGTATAACTTATACATTAAAAAGGTTGGATAGAGCGGCATTAAGTAAAATTACTGAACGAGTGGAGAAAATATTTGGTAAAAAATTACCTTTAACTGAAGATGCCAAAGAAAAATTATATGAAATTGTGGATGGTGATGGAAGATACTTCTTAAACATATATGAGGGTTTAATTAATCATAATAATAAGAGCGATAAGTTATTAGAGCCAGAAGGCCTAGAGACCTATATTCAGAAAAGAATGCCAATATATGATAAATCAAAGGAAGCTCATTACAACTTAATAAGTGCCTTGCATAAATCACTTCGAGGTTCTGATTGTAATGCCAGCTTATATTGGTTATTACGGATGTTGGAAGGTGGAGAAGATCCTCATTATATATTAAGGCGTCTAGTCAGAGTTGCTTCTGAAGATGTAGGGCTTGCGGATCCAAATGCAATTCAACAAGTATTAGCTGCAAGAGAAGCTTATGATTTTTTAGGGTCACCTGAAGGAGAATTAGCAATAATCCAAGCAGTAATATATTTAGCTACTGCTCCTAAATCAAATGCATTATATGTAGCTGAGAAAGAGGCAAAAAAGTTTGTAAAACAATATGGTTCATTACCTCCTCCAAAAACTATACTAAACGCACCCACAAATTTTATGAAAGACCAAGGATATGGTAAAGGCTATATATATGATCACAACACGCCAGAATGTTACTCTGGTCAGGATTATTTTCCAGAAGAAGTAAGTGATGATAAAACAAATTTCTATCGCCCAACTTCTAGAGGATATGAGAAGGATATCACTAAAAGAATAAAATATTGGTATAATTTGCGAATAAAGATCAAAAACCAGTGATATTCTATTTTCTAGAAGAAAATACCAACTTAATTATAAAGTTAGATTTGTTTATTATTTTATGTTATCACATGGGGTAACAATTTTTATATTAGGGCTTCTAATGAAATTACCAAGGCAAAAATTCGTTTTATTTTTTACATTTTTTTTATTCTTTGTATTTAATTTTAATGAAATTTATACTAGGTTTTTTAGTTGTTGTTCTAGCCTGGAATTATTAGCTGTTTCATTATATATAGGACAATTATTAACTCATTTAGCAGTTATCTATGTTCTATTCTTTGCTTTAAGTTATCAAACAATTCTTTTTAAGACCTTAGCAATTATAACTTGTTTATTATCGACAATTTATCTTTACGCTAAGCTAAATTATGGCACAGTAATTGATGAAATTATGCTTTTGAACTTTGTAGATAATTACAAAGATGTAGGTTCAGTTCTAGATCTTAAATTATTAGTATATATTCTATTTTTAACCTTCATACCAGCTATTATTATATGTTTATGTTCAATACAACGCACCAAAAATGATGCCAAATTATTTGTTTCAATTTTAGTTTTACTATTATTGTTAGTAACATATATCAATAATTTTCTTGGAAAAAACGAAAGGCTGTCTTTAAGTGCAAGTGGGCTGTCGTATTCTCCGGTTAACTATTTTTTTTACTTTGGTAAATATGTTGCTCTTTCGAGCAAAGTTGGGAATGGCAATAAAATTGCGATAGATGGACTGATTAACCCTAAATTAACAAATTCCACTCCTAAAAAAATTATACTCATAATTGGTGAATCCGCACGTGCAGATCATTTTTCGGTTAACGGATATATAAGAGAAACCACTCCTAATTTAAATGATATGAAGAATTTAGTATCTTTTAAAGATGTTGTACCATGTTCTACTAGCACTGCCTTTTCTTTACCTTGTTTATTATCCCATAAGCTTAAAGAAGAAATAGTTTTTCCATTACAGGAAATGACCATAATATCTATATTTAACAACTTAAATTATTACACTAGCTGGTTTTCTACCCAGATGATATATGGCAATCAGAATATGGTATTGAATGTTGCACGGGAAGCCAAGGAATGTGTATACTCTCTTGGCATACAAAAAAATGCAGATGTCGGACAAAAATTATACGATGATGCATTGCTACCATTATTAAAGGAGAGTGTTGATAAAGAAGGCGGTGATTTTATAATTTTGCATACTATGGGTAGCCATTTTCTGTACAATGATAGATATCCACCTCAGTTCAAAAAATATGCTTTAACATGTGATTCAGATCCTGTTTCAGATTGTGCTCCTGGTACTTTAATAAACTCTTATGACAATACTATTTTATATACAGATCATTTTTTATCAGAGGTTATAAATATTATAAAAGATAAGGATGCAATATTATTTTACGTGTCAGATCATGGCCAATTTCTAGGCGAAAATGGCATATATTATCATGGTAATAAGGATAGTATAGATGAAAAAGCGCATAGGGTTCCAATGTTTTTATGGATGTCTGACGCATTGTTAAAAAATGAGATATTTGTAAGTAAATTTAAAACTGCGCAAAAAAATAGTCATAAAAAATTGAGTCATGATAATCTATTTTATTCAATATTAGACTGTTCAAATATTGAGTTTACTAGCGATAAAAAAGATTTGAGTGTGTGTGAATAGTAGTTAAGATAAAAGTTATTTACGCTAACCATACAAAATTTGAAATTATTATTTTGTGGTAACAGATATTTTTCGTATAATATAATTTATGAAAAACCGTTCTTATAAAGTAAAGAAAAAATTTAATTTCAAACTTTTGTATTCATGGTATATGATTTTTATTGGCATTTTTGGCCAATTAGTGTTCTTTGCTCAAGCATACAAAATTTTTACCATCCAAAGTGCTCTAGATATATCTTTAGTAGGTTTCACTGCTGGGTTAATTTCAGTAACTAGCTGGTTGATATATGGTATTATAATAAAAGATTGGCCACTTATTGTGGCAAATAGTATAGCTACTTTAGGTGCAGTAATGGTTGTAATAGGAATAATAATTTACGGCTAAATTGTGCTCCTTTAAGAAGCCTCTTAGTTCTTACTGAAATTGGAATTTTCATTTATTTTTAATTCCATATGTGAAATACTTTAATACCAGTAAATTCATAATTTCTAAAATAAGTAAGTGATACGGTAATAATGCTATGAGTCAGTTTTATGATGTTTTTGTTTATACTTTTGCTTCGCTTTTTTCTGTTGTGAACCCAATAGGTATGTCTGCGGTATTTTTAGCTATGACTAAAAATTTTCCTCCGCATATTCGATACCGTATGGCATATAAAGTAGCAGTTAACAGTGCTATATTAATCATTATAACCTTTTTCTTAGGGTCATATGTACTTAAGTTTTTTAAAATTTCACTGTTTAATATACAAATTGCAGGAGGGTTATTAATCTTCTGTTCAGCTTGGGATATATTTAACGATAAGCCAAAGATTAGTACTAATGAAAAACAGGAGGCTAAACTTAAAAATAGTGACATCACTTTCTTTCCTCTTACTATGCCAATTACTGCTGGTGCAGGGGCGATTGCTGTTGCTATTTCGTTGCAAGCAGAATTAGTACAAGAAAGTAAAGTTTTAAGTATAGTAAGTTTAGCTGGTACTTTTTCGGCTATTATTACTGTATTTATCGTTGTTGCAATTTGTTACCGTTTTTCTAGTAGCATATTTAATAAACTAGGGTATGCAGGTACTAACATAGTTAGTAAGATATCTGCTTTTATTTTATTAGCTATCAGTATTAATCTAATATGGGATGGTATTAAAGGGTTAGTAATCCCAATTTTAAAGTGAATAATTAAAGTAATCAAATAAAAGGGAAGTGCTTATGAAAGCCATTATATGCAGCCTGATACGCTTGTTTTTGAGAAAATGGCACAAAAATTAAGCCTGCCTTTGAATGAAATGGTTTTGATTGATGATTTCAGGAAAAATGTGGAAGTTACTAAAAGGTCATGGTGAAAGCAATCTATTATGAAAATATAAGAGATTTAATTAGTTATGAGAAATAGCCCTTCATATCTAAATTTTGATAACTCAAGTTATAAATGGAAAAGTAATATAGATTATCGTGAAAACCCAGATAAGTATCGTGTAGGAAAAGGAGAGCAAGGGGTATTAATTTGTGAGCCTTATAAAACAGAAATATTACCTTTTTGGAAATTTAAGGATCGAGACAAAGCTGCTGAAAGTAGCGAGAAGATATACCAATTATTTCTTGAATATTTAGATAAAAATGATTTTGTAGGTGCTGATATGGCAAGAAAGTACTTGCAAATGGGATTTACAAGGGCCAAAAGATATGCAAATTATAAAGCTGGACGTAAATATAGTAAGCAAGATTATCATTTGCTTGAGAAGTTTACGGGAGATCCAGAGAAGCTACTTAGTTCTGAAATATTTTATAAAAAATGGCAAGAAGCAGAGCTTCATCCTAAATATGCTCAAATGAAAGCTAGATGGAAGAAAGAATTAGGTTAGATTCTTTAGTTTGAGATTCTAAATTAGTATATTTATAATCTAGGCTTCCATTATCACCTTTTTAATTTTTTTATATGCATCTACAAGCTCGTTTTCGTTAATTGAGTATGGCGGTAATAAATATATAGTATTACCAAGTGGTCTGAGGAGCATTCCTTCTTCTAAAAATTGCTTTTTTAGGCTTTGAGTGTTAACTTGATTAGATTCGTTATTAATATTGAAAGCTGCAATTGTTCCAAGTATACGAATATTTTTTATTCTAGCATTATTTCTTAATTCATCCATGCATGTAACATGAGTTTTATTAATATTTTGAATTGCTAGTTGTGTTTTAGCAGAGGTGAGTAATTTGAAAGAAGCAATCCCTGCAGCACAGCCTAGAGGGTTAGCAGTATAGGAATGTCCGTGAGCAAATGCTTTAGTGAAACTATTATCTAAAAATGCATCATAAATTTTCTCAGTAGTAATAGTAAGGGCGAGTGGTAAGAAGCCTCCTGTTATACCTTTTGATAAACATAAAATATCTGGTACAAAATCCAACTGATTAAAAGCAAAAATTGTGCCAGTCCTTCCAAAGCCAGTCATTACTTCATCAAGGATTATTAAAATGCCATATGACCGAACTAATTTTATCGCTTTATTTACAAAACTAGCTCTACAAATTCTCATACCGCTAGCACCTTGAATTAATGGCTCAAGTATAAATGCTGCAATTTTGTCAGCGCTTTTTTCAAGATATTCTCTAAGAATTTTTAAAGCTTTTTCTTCTTTTAACTCAATTTCTTCATCACCATCCCAAGTGTGAGGATACGGAATAGAAATGGTAGGAAATAGTAATTCATTAAATTGATCATGGAACCCAGAATTTGATCCTACACTCATTGCTCCAATAGTATCACCGTGATAGCCACCTTCAAAGTGTAAAAATATTTTTTTATTATTTTTGCCAATATTTTTCCAATATTGATATGAGATTTTTAAGGCTGCCTCAACACTTGTAGATCCATTATCTGTAAAGAAAAATTTGTTAAGATTTTGTGGAAGGATAGACTGCATTTTCTCACATAATTCTATTGCTGGCTTATGAGTAAAGCCTGCAAAAATTACATGCTCTAAAATAGTTGCTTGTTCAGAAATGGCTTTGGCAATTTCAGCGTTGGCATGACCATGTAAATTTACCCACCAGCTTGATATAAGGTCTAAGTATTTTTTTCCATTATCAGCGTATAGAAATGATCCTTTGGCCGATTTTATTAAGATTGAATCATCAGCAGTTTTTTGTTGAGTAAAAGGGTGCCAGATTATTTTCTTGTCTATACTTTTTAGGTCCATAATTACCTCATAATTTTTTCTAATTCTTTAGTGAGAGGAATAGCTGATATTGTGTCTTTATTTACATTTTCTAATTTAGGAAATGTAGCTAATATTGGCACTTTCCCATATAATTTTATTGCTTCTTCATTGTTTTTATTAGGGATGCCATTAATTATTACGCCTAATATAGGAATTTTACGTGCTCTTAAAGTTTCGATGCTTAATAAAGTATGGTTAATAGTGCCTAAAGTAGACCTAGCAACTAAAATAACTGGTAGTTTTAAATAATCTATTAAATCAATAATAAATTGTTTCTTGTTTATTGGCACTAAAAGTCCTCCTGCGCCTTCTACTATTAAATTATCTGCATTTGGTGATATAATTTTTTTAAGATTAATTTCTTTATTTTCGATCAATGCAGCTAAATGAGGTGAAACTGGGTCTTTATAAGTATAAATTTCTTTATGTATAGTAACATTGGTTAAAGAATGGATTTTTTCACTATCAGTACCTTCAATAGTACCGGTTTGTATAGGTTTAAAATATGAGTATCCAGTATGTAGGCAAAGCCAACTACATATTGTTGTTTTGCCTACATCAGTATCTGTTCCGGTGACAAATATTTTCATTAAGCTATTTCGATATAATTGCAAAAAAAACATTATAAGTTACAGAAAATTTTTCTGTATAAGTAGTTAAAAATCTCTTTAAATTTTTTAGGTTAATTTTTGAGCTTCCTTGTATAGCACCTAAATTCTTTAAATACTTAATAAATGAATAAGCGTTTTCGAATTCTAAAACAAATTTTTGAGTATCATAAAAATACTTTTTAGGTTGCAATGATAATAAATAATCATGAAGAGTGTTCTTGCTCGGATAATTGTATAATGGGGACACAATAGAAAGTTTTTGAAACATTTGTCCCCATTCAGAAAATGTTTCATCTAACAAGCATGTGAACGCTAAAATTTGAGAATTTTTATATAAATTCTCTATCATATTATTTAAATTATTAGTCCATTGTAGGGTAAAATTAGACACTATGAGATCGTGATATGGAAAAATTTGATTTTCAGCATCTCCTAAAATTGTTCTTAAAATTTTTTTTAATTTAAGGTTTTTTGTAGCTACCTGAAGCATAGAAGATGATATATCATTTAACGTAATATCACTTAGAGGGTATCTCTCATTTATAAGTTTAGCCATATAGCCCGTTCCAGTTCCAATATCTAAGCTACTTTGAGGATAAAATTCATTGAAATGCTTATTAATCATAGTGATAAGTTTTTCGCCACAACTTTTTTGCACCGAGGATACTTTATCATAAGTTAAACTAGATTTATTAAAATTATTTTTTATTCTATTTTTTTCTAGGATCATTAATTGATATTTAATTTAAAAATAAATTTATTTAGCTTTGTTTTATTAAGCGAATTTTTGACTAACTACTTTTAACTTAGGTACACTTATTTCTTTCTATTTTCAATTGTTAATTTAATTATATTTTGCTTACCTAGCTTAAAGTTGCGCTGTAATTCATAGATTTTTTAACGAAAATATTCAATATTTTTCTTTGAATGAATTTTCTTTAATCAGAATGATCTAGGCAATATCTATCTTAGAATTACCAATGTCAAAACCCAACTCAATTTAGTATATTATTAAGTTTTATTTCTTTAAACGACTGTCTTGGAACCTTGCTGCTTAGAGGATATCTTTGTTTTTACGTGAATTAAGATAATCGTCAAAGTTGAATTATTTACAACTTTTTCTTGTAAATTGTGCAACTTATTAGTAGATTGTAAAAATCATGCATAGATTATTAATCAATAGCTATTAAGAGGTCGTTTAAATGAGCCAAAAGTGGACTTTTTCTGAAAGTAGAAGTATTTATGAATTACCCTTTCTAACATTATTATATAAAGCACAAACAATACATAGACAGCATTTTGATGCAGATACTATGCAAGTCAGTACACTTTTAAGTATCAAAACAGGTAGCTGTCCAGAGAATTGTTCATATTGTCCACAATCTGCTCATTATAATACAGGCCTGAAAAAAGAACCTCTAAGTGAATTAACTGAAGTTGTCGAAGCAGCTAAGCGCGCAAAAGAAGCTGGTAGTACAAGATTTTGTATGGGAGCAGCATGGAGAGGGCCGCGTGACCAGGATCTGGATAAGGTTTGCGAAATGGTTAAAGAAGTAAAAAAACTTGGCATGGAAACATGTGTTACGCTTGGATTACTAAAACAACATCAAGCTGATAAATTAAAAGAAGCTGGATTAGATTTTTATAACCATAATATTGATACATCAGAAGAATATTATGATAAAATAATTACAACTCGTACCTTTCAAGATAGGTTACAGACATTAGAAAATGTCCGCGCTTCAGGTATGAAAGTATGTTGTGGTGGTATCCTAGGTATGGGCGAAACAAACGATGATCGTATTAAAATGCTCACTACCCTTGCAAATCTTGATGAACAGCCTGAATCTGTTCCGATAAACAAACTTATTAGAATTCCTGGTACACCTTTAGAAGGTGCTGAAAATGTAGATCCATTTGATTTTGTTAGAACAATTGCTTTAGCAAGAATTATGATGCCAAAATCTTATATTCGCTTATCAGCTGGTCGTGAGCAAATGTCGGATGAACTCCAAGCTCTATGTTTTATGGCAGGGGCTAACTCAATTTTTTATGGTGAGACATTACTTACAGCTAAGAATCCTATACCAGTAAAAGATAATGAGTTATTTGAAAGGTTAGGTATAGAAAAACTTGCAACTGTATAATAATTTCCTACTTAGATTGCATTAAAAAAAGCGCCTTAGTTTTTATATTAAGGCGCTTAATTATTTAAAAGTAAAATGTTAATTTGCTTCATCAGCTATATAGTTTACTTCTCCACTTAAATCTGGGTGTGAGTGCTTTGCACCGTGTGCTAAGCTATATTCTATATCTTCCGTAGTTGGCATAGTTCTAGTGAAAACATCTTGGCCAACATTTGTAGAAGACCAATTATTGTCTGGATCAGTTTCTGTAGTAAGAAGCCAAGGACAAATAATAGATTCTTGGTTATTCACTACTTGATATTGACAACTCCAGGCAGTTACAGATTTAGAATCTCCGTATTGTGGATTATACCATACTACTGTGAAACCTACTGCTGCTTGATTTGGATTGCTGCTATCTGGTAAATTTGTAAACCCTGTTAAGTTGTACCAATATTTAGCATTGCCAACGATTGTATTGTAAGTACCGGATAATGAATTACCATCTTGAGTAAATATTGCAGTAGAATTCAATTCATTATACCATGTACCAGTTAAAGTATTTTGATTAGACATTGTTATCCTCATTAATAGTTAAAATTATTATGTAGTATTACAACTACAGATTAATAATAAAACTAAAATTCTCCTTTTTATATAGGTAAAAAATACTGTAATCTAGAAGTACAAAGAATATTAATGTTTTGTGAGATATTTAAGTAATAGTCTTTTTTTGGATTAACAGATTATTTCCTGCTATGAAGTAGCCTATAAATATCATAATAAATACTAGTGAGCTTAAAAGTGGCTTCCCGCTGAATTTCAAACTTTTTGTTTGGTCCTAGGTAATAATTATGAGATATTACTTATCTATATCTAAGGGGTTTTTAGTATGAGACATAATTTTCCAACATAACTTTCATAAATAATATTTTGAAAAATACTAGTAATTTATTTACTATGCTGTAGAACGATTTTTTGTTATTACGTGTAGTTAATTCTTTAGATAAGGCAGTGAAGACTATTTCATATTAAAGGAAAAATAAGTTAAGTTATTATAATCTTTAATTTCTTTAGCTAAGCTTTGTAGATAATAAAAAACTTATCAAAAACTCAAGATCTAAGCTAATTTTACTCTGTTACTTCCTAGAAAAGTTCTGCTAAAAATGCTTTTGCTTCTATTCCGGCTAGAATTGTTCTATCAACTGCCCAACCTAAAACACCTAATTCAGATCCATCGTAAATTTCTTGGAGGTACTCTTCTCTGGTAATAGTTGTGAGAGTATTATTACATTGAAAATATTTCTTAAATGTTATATTATTATTAGTATTAACGACATACAATGTAGAAAAACATGGTTTTGCTTGTTTGCTCATACTAGTAACTCCTAATACAGAATTAATTATTTAACCGCTAATTATATATTATGCGCGTTCTGAGTCAAATAAAATACTCTAATGAATTGTATTACTCTAGAAAGAGTTATTAATATAATTAATTGGAAAAGAATTCCTAATGAATTTTTGCTTAAAGCAGGCCAAATCTAACCAGGAAGTGCCTTTCAGGCTGTAAATACCCGTGCTTGCTAAATTTCGAATTTTTCTATAAAAGTGCGTGAAGTATTAATTTATTAAATAAACAATTAAAGCCAGTAAATTAGTTAAATAATAAAAAATATTTTATATGTTGTAGTCTACTCATTATGATTTTCTACTCCTGCAAGTTGTTGGTAGCCTAGAGCTCCCGCAATTATTGGCCAGTTATGGTAAGTTATGTAAGATAGAGCCAGAAAAAGTGCACCCCCAGTAACGCCTAGGGCAATTGCTAGAACATTGCTGCTTTCTTCTGAAGTAAAATCTGGAGCATTAGTTGGCGTTTCGTATAAGACATATGTCCGACCAGTATCATGCTTAACTCCTGCTGCTCCAACTATTAAGCTTGTTTGGTTTTGGCCATTAACATTATCAACACTCGCTAACGAATAACCTAAAGGACCTAAGTGAGGTCTTTGTTTAACAAAATCACCATTATTTCCTTGCAATGTAAAACCCAAAGGTGAAGTAATAGATGATACATTAATATAAGGTGGCAATCCATTTGGATTACCATTTATACCATATATATATTGACCAGTATTATTAACTCCTGGATGACATGCTATTACCACGCTATCAAAAGTGCTATTACTTAGTTTTAAATTCATTAAATCAAAACCTAATGGAGCACCTGTAATATTTCCTCTAATTACTGTTCCATTTAGCTCAGTAATTGATTCAAGATTTATAGAGCTAGGGAAACCATCTTTTCTTCCTGGTATAATATAACATTTACCTGCTCCATTAACTCCGTAAGGGTCAGCAAAGGGAGCGCAAGTAACTATAGCCGGTAGATTGCCTAAAATATTAGTAGTAGTTAATGAAAATCCTGCCCAATCACCTTTGTTAATTCCATTAATAACAAAACCGCCATATAGCTCAATTGCTCTATCGATATCAATTTTAGGAGGCATTTGTTCATTTTGTGGATAAAACAGACCATATATTCTACCGCTATTATTGTTATAACCTTGTGCACCATATAATAATGTAGCTAAACCATTGCCAGTTATATTACCTGCATTAATAGCAGCATGACCAAATAAATCCCCAGAATTCATGCCATCAATAGCAAATCCAGTCTTTCCATTTAATTCATCTAAATTTATTATAGGAGGTGCATTTTCATCGCTGAAAAGTACATAATTTCTTCCAGTGCCTAGATTTACACCATGTGAACCTATAAATAAGTTTGATTTCCTGTTATTATTAAGGTCTCCAGCATTTTCTAAGCTTACACCAATAAGACCATATGGTTCAGTGCCAAAGATAGTTGTTCCGTTGGTGCCATCTAAATCTTGTACATTAATAAAAGAAGGAAATTGTTTTCTACCATATAAGATATAAACTTTACCTTGATAATTATTAGCGTGAAAAGCACCAAAGGCTACATCTAAGATACCATCGTTATTAAAATCAAGAACTGTAACTGAAGAACCAAATTTTCCTCCTATATTCCAAGAAGGATGTGTCTCTCCACGAACTATGAAACCGTAAGGGTAGACCAACTTGCTAACATCAACAGGTTGGTTGAATCCTTGAGAATTACCGAATATTACATAACACTCTCCTATGTCATTATTAACATATGGCGCGCAAGTAATAACATCTCCATATCCATCATCATTAATGTCACCTCCAGCTACCGCCCAGCCGTTAGAGTCGTACATATTAATGCCGTTAATTTTAATACCTGTCGCTGCGTTTATATTAGGCAATACAAAGAAAGAGGGAAACATAAGGAGAAAGCTCATAATTAATTAAAATATTTTGGTGATTTTGTCAGGAAGCAAGAAAAAATTCAAGCATAATATTAATAAATTAACTATTAATTTTATATTAAATTATTGATATTAAGAATATACACCACTTTAAATACATATAATTTTTGAAAATCTTAAATGAATAAATAGGGAAGTTTATTGTTCATTATTTCGAATTTAGGCAAAAATGACTTACAATCCATGGCTCCAAGTCCTTGCTAAATTTCGAACTTTAGCTTAATTTTTTATATTTAGCTTGCAATTTTAACCCTCACCATAGTTGGTGTTTAGACCTAAGCATGTTGAAGTATCTAAATTTTCTACGCATTCTAAAGCTGGGTTATAACCGCCTGGTGCTTCAGGAGGAGGAGCTTCGCCATATAACGCTTTGACAAAAGTGAATCTAGGTATTGTGTTGTTACCAATTGTTACATTTTCTATGAACATTTCATGAGGTCTGACCCGTAGGCCGAAATCCTCAAATAAATTTTGATAAACTACTAGCAATTCTCCAGTTTCAGTATGTCGAGCAAGACCAATTACTTCATGTAGCATACCTTTATAATGTTTATAAATTCCAGGTTTAAGAAAAGGGTTTGCTGTGTTTCGGGTCATCAAGCTATTATTTTATGAGGTTGTTAGTTTAACATAATATTATTTTTCTCTTTTATGTCAAATGTTAGAAAAAGTAGATATGTCTCCCCATAGTACGCACATTACGAACTAAAACTTATAAATTCAACCTTTGATATTATGATAATGTGAATATACGCTTTTAAGTATAAGCAAGTTATTATATAGATATTGTTAGAGTTATTGAAAATATAAAATAAATAGAAAGTAATATATGGCTAAAACCAGGGATACTACTCCTTCAACTTCTGCAAGTATAATGTTAAAAGCTAATGCTTTGGGAGATGATAGGAATTTGGATGAGCATGGGCAGCTTGATAGGAGGTACTGGTATAGTATTGGAGATGGCTTTAGACTCTTGGTAGCAACAAGAAAAGCTAAATTGAATTATACAAAAATTGATGGCAGCGTTTATACAATAAAAGCAGAAGGTGAAGATTACTCTGCTACCAGAGAAAATAAAGATAGCATATTTATAACAGATCCTTATTACATTGATAATTTTGATGATTCATTAAATGATGATGTAAAGATAATAACTGGTATGCATACAGTTGATCATCATGGAATTGACCAAACTGCAAAGAATAACCGTTGGTTAACTTTGCCAAAGCTTATAATAATTCCACTTTTATCTGGAATGCATTGGAGAGCTATAAGATTACAGATTAATTATGAAGCTAGAACAGCTAATATTTTTTATAGTGACCCTTACGGAGGTAATGGATTTAGTGATGAATTAATTGCAAGATTAAGACCAAGTTTAATATCAGCAATAAGTAAACTAATTAGTGCACAAGTTGCAGCTGTAATACCTGAAGCATCAATAACTAGCGTTAAAAAACAAATAGATCAACAAGGAAGAGCAGATAATGGTTATGATTGTGGGCCAATAACATTTAGTAATATATCAGATTATGCAAATGCTAATATTTCTAATACACAATTTTTTGATGGTAGCGTGCCACATACTGTTTCATCTTCTGCATATATTGATCATGAAGAGGCAATGGTCACTCTTAGAGCTAAAGATATCCAAACTTACAGAAAGATATCAGGTATAGTTCTTTCTGGATCTAGTGTAGAAAGAATGGAAAGTATTAAAAGATCATTAAGAGAAGGTGCTGAGAAGAGGCGTGCACAGCTTTCAGGTTCTTCAAGTGATGAGATTGCTGTTAAGATAAGTAGTTTATCGGATGAAGTTTGCTCATTTATTTTCGAAGTTATTGATTCTGAAAGATTGCAAAATGGTCTGGACATAACAGATGGATATACTACTGAAGAGCTTGCTAAAGCATATAGGTTACTAACTGGTATTGAAATGGCACCTACAGATGTATCACATTCTGGAGTAATTGATCCTATATGGTTAGGAGATGGGATTGATCAACGCTTAGTAAGTAAATCTTATGATGGATTAACTGCAGATGGTTTAAGGAAAAGTTTACATGGTAATTTATTCCAATTAGGTTTGTTAACTTTAGTGGCGCTACGTGCTAAAAAGGCAAAAAAGCCATTTTATTTAATTAGTGAAGCACAAGAATTTGAAAAATTTGATGATTTAGTTGTTGACTATGGTGAAGCTATCACTTTTCTGCAAGCGAAGCATAGCTCTAGTGATGAGGATGAGTTCTATTCTAAAAAAGATTTTTGTGCAAATCCGGATGGTGATGCAAGTCTAGCTAAATATTTTGATTCTTGGCTTAGGCTTAAAAAAGGGAAGTATACTAAGCAAGAAGATGGTCGTGAAAAAACAAGTAAGTACATATTTTTTACAAATCGTGATGTGGAAAGCTCGGATGATTTTTTGGAAGATGTTAAGCTTAGTGAGGATGAATTTTTATTTGAAGATTTAAGTACT
>JAGVLN010000006.1 GCA_020049805.1 Rickettsiales bacterium | reverse complement strand
TCTTTGCTGGTAAAGGATCTAGAACAAATAAAACAGATCGCGAAGATTGATTCTAAAATAGAAAATTTTATTAATGAATATTCCCCTGGTCCTATAACTTATATCTTAAATAGAAAAGAAGATTTTATTATGTCTTCTCTTATAAATTCTCGTAATGCAACTATAGGAGTCAGAATTCCCGATCATCCTATAGCGCAACAGATACTAACATTATTTGGTAGGCCTATAATTGGTACTAGTACTAATTTATCAGGCAAAGAAAGCGCTATAAATGTTAATGGTATAGATAGTCATTTACTAAGTAGCATAAGTATTGTTATTGATGATGGCCCAACTAAATTTGGTATGGGTTCTACTATAGTGGATTTGACAAATCCTCAAGAATTTAAAATTTTGAGGGAGGGTGCATTAATAATTAAATAGCTGCAAAAGATCTTCGTAGGGCATAATATTATTTATTTTGCCAATAGCAGAAATAGACACCTTATGATTACAATATAGTTTTTTACAGAAATTCTTAATATCTTCTTTCTGAACCTTATTCACTTTTTCTAGAGTTTCCTTAACAGAAATATGCCTTCCAAATATAGCATAATCTGAAGCTAATTCAGAAGCTCGATGTGATGACATCTCCTTACTAGCCATTAGTCCTGTTTTTATTTTTTCTTTGACTCTTTGTAGTTCGTGGTCACTAATGCCATTATCAATTTTAAAAAGCTCTTCAACCATTAGCTGGATCACTTCATTTATCTTAAGGTTATCTGTACCAGCGTATAAATTAAAAGTACCTATATCGCTATAAGTTAAGTTATATGAACCTACCGAATAAACTAATCCTCTTTTTTCTCTTATTTCTTGGAATAAACGAGAGGACATACCTTCACCCAAAATACCAGATAATAATTGTGCTATATAATATTCTTCACTTGTAAAAGAAGCGCCTGGAAAACTAAGCATAACTTGTGCTTGTTCAAGGTCCTTTTCATGATATATAAAACCTCCTACATAATTAGCTTTTTCGGGCACAATTACTTGATTGGATTTTAAAGTGGAAAAATATTTTCTAACTATTTCAACTATGGTTTTATGTTCAATATTTCCTGCGATTGCTATAATTATTTGTGAAGCAGTATAGTGATTTACTATATATTCTTTTAAATAGTCAGCATTAATTCTGTTAATAACTTCTGGAATACCGGTAATTGGACGTCCCATCGCTTGATCTTTAAACACCACTGACTGTAAATTATCAAATACTATGTCATCAGGCGAATCTAAAGATTGGGCAATTTCTTGCAAAATTACTGTGCGCTCACGTTGTATTTCTTCATTTGCAAAAATAGAGTTTAAAATAATATCAGCTAAAATCTCTAAAGCAGCTTCCGTGTGTTCTTTCAATAAGAAAATTGTAAATACGGTATGTTCTCTACTAGTATATGCATTGAAATGAGCTCCTAAAAGTTCGAACTCTTCGGCAATTTGTTTGGATGTCCTATTTTTAGTTCCTTTAAATGACATATGCTCAAGAAAATGAGAAATTCCATTTAATTCTTTAGGTTCGTACCTGCTTCCTAATTTTACTAATAAATTAATTGCTACAGTTTGAGTATAAGAAAGATTTTCACTTACAATGGTTAAACCATTTTCTAAAAGTTCATGCTTATGCATAATATATCCTTTGTTAATCGCTGTAATTTATAAGTAAGTGGTTAAAATGTAAATGAAAACGTTGAGTTTATTTATCTACTAGAGCAGATAATATATTGTTCATAGTCTAAAATCTGCTAAAATAGTAAAAATTTATAGTGAGTAGAAAATGATTTCAATATTCTGCTTTTACATACTGCTATTAGTTCTTCTTATAGTTTATTTTTTTTACCACAAAAATCAATTTACTAAAGAGTTAGTAATCACTTTAGCTATAAAAGTTAATCTGATTGTATTATTGTATATTTTATTCTTTAGTCAAAGTCATCGTGTTCAAATTAACGACGTAATGTTAAATAATTTATTGAAGTAAGATAAAATTTTAGAGTAGGTAAAATATGAGTTTGGATTTAGTAGATATATCAAGATTACAATTTGCAATTACTGCAATTTATCATTTTTTATTTGTTCCTCTTACTTTGGGTTTGTCATTAATTCTTGCCATTATGGAAAGTGTATATGTAATGACCAATAATGAAATTTGGCTCAAAATGACAAAATTTTGGGGTAAATTATTTGCTATTAATTTTGCTATGGGTGTTGCTACAGGTATCACTATGGAGTTTCAGTTTGGGACTAATTGGGCATATTTTTCCCATTACGTAGGAGATATTTTCGGAGTACCATTAGCGATTGAAGGTTTAATGGCATTTTTCTTAGAAAGTACTTTTGTTGGCTTATTCCTTTTTGGCTGGCAGAGGTTAAGTAAGGTAGGGCATCTAATCAGTACCTGTCTTATGGCATTAGGCGCTAATCTATCTGCTTTATGGATTTTAATTGCTAATGCTTGGATGCAACATCCTATAGGAGCAGTATTTAATCCTGATACTATGCGAATGGAAATAGATTCTATAGCTACTGTAATTTTAAACGATACTGCTCAATCAAAATTTGTTCATACGATAAGTGCGGGTTATGTCACAGGAGCCATATTTGTTTTGGCTATAAGTTGTTATTATTTACTTAAGAAAAAGCATTTAGAGATCGCAAGACGTTCGATAGTAGTAGCAACAAGTTTCGGTTTGTTATCTGCTTTATCAGTAGTAGTTTTAGGTGACGAAAGTGGATATATGGATGGGGAAAATCAAAAAATGAAAATGGCTGCTATCGAAGCAATGTGGGATACAGAAACTCCTCCGGCAAGCTTTACCGTTTTTGGTATTCCAAATCAAGATAAAATGGTAACTGATTATGCCATTAGAATACCTTATGTAATGGGAATTATAGGAACTAGATCATTAACTGAACCAATACTTGGTGTTAAAGATTTAGTGGAGATGGCTAAAAGTCAAATCAGATCCGGTATTAAAGAGTATGAAGTGCTTGAAAGGTTTCGTTATGGTAAAAGCACTAATCCGAAAGGTGATGCTCAGTTTTTGAGAGATAACTACCAAAATCTTGGTTATGCATTTTTATTAAAAAAATTTACAAATGATGTCGTCCATGCTTCAGAAGAAGATATAGAAAAAGCTGCGTTATATACAGTGCCTAATGTTTTACCTATTTTCTTTTCTTTTAGAGTAATGGTAGCTTGTGGTTTCTATTTTATCTTATTATTTGCTATAGCTTTTTACTATATGAATCTAAAACGTAATTTTGATAAAGTTTGGTTGTTAAAGTTATGTTTATATAGTTTGCCTTTACCTTGGATTGCAGCAGAGGCAGGTTGGATTGTTGCTGAGTATGGGCGGCAACCATGGGCAATTCATGGAATTTTACCGACTTTTATGGGAGTGTCTTCAGTTCCATATAGTAATGTAGTAGGCAGCTTAATTGGGTTTATAGTATTGTATACAGGTCTATTAGTGATAGATGTTTACCTAATGCTTAAATATGCTAAAATCGGTCCAGAAGGAGATTTAAAGCCAGAAAAACTTTAAACTAGAGAATAACAATGTTGTATGATTATGAATTATTAAGAGTCATTTGGTGGGTGTTGTTGGGTTTTTTATTAATTGGCTTTGCTATAACAGGAGGTATGGATTTAGGGGTTGGCACTTTATTACCTTTTGTTGCTAGGAATAATATAGAAAAACGAGTTTTGCTTAACTCTATTGGTCCAACGTGGGAGGGCAATCAAGTATGGTTCATTTTGGGAGGTGGAGCGATCTTTGCAGCTTGGCCTTATATTTATTCGGTAGCATTTTCTGTTTTTTATATAGCTTTTTTGTTGATATTACTTGCTTTAATTCTTAGGCCAGTAGGCTTTGATTTTCGCAATAAAATTAATAGTGATAAATGGAGAGCAACTTGGGACAAAGCTATATTCATCGCAGGGGTCGTACCTTCTTTAATTTTTGGTGTTGCGGTGGGCAATATAATGCAGGGTATAAGCTTTTCTTTTGATGAAATGTTAGTAATATCTAATCAAGTAACCTTTTGGTCATTATTTACACCTTTCACATTATTGTGTGGTATCTTAAGTGTAGCTATATTAACAACTCAAGGTGCAGCTTTCTTATCACTTAAAACAAAAGATGTTATAGCTAATCGTTCTAGAATAGTCATGTTAACAGTACCTTTTTTCTCCATCGCATTGTTTGCTATAGGGGGATATATGGTAAATCAAATGAATGGATATTTAATTTTAGATTATCAAGGAAATGAGGGTCCATCTAACCCTTTGAGTAAATTAGTACTAGCTCAGATAGGAGCATGGTTATTAAATTATGATAAATATAGTTGGATGGTAATAGCTCCTATATGTGGTTTTGTTGGAGCTGGTTTAGTAATTATTTGTGCTCTTACTAGGAGGTACGCAAGTGCATTTTTAGCTAGTTCATTATCATTGATAGGTATCATTTCTACAGTTGGCTTTTCTATGTTTCCTTTCATTTTACCTTCAAATTTAAATTATAATGCTAGTTTAACAGTATGGGATGCATCGAGCAGTAGGAGCACTTTGTTGATTATGTTAGGGGCAGTATTAATTTTTATGCCTATCATTTTAAGTTATACAAGTTGGGTATATAAGGTAATGTTTGGAAAAGTTACTATTAAAGACATAACAGAACAAGATAAATCACTTTATTAAGACAAGGTAGTAAAATGTGGTATTTTTCATGGATTTTAGGAATGTGCTTAGCTTGCTCGTTCGGCATTCTAAATGCTTTATGGTATGAGATATCTCATACTGAGAACAAACGGGTGGTTATTAAAAGGAAAAAGTAATTTTAATTCGATTTATTAATTATATTTTTACTCACCAAAGCTATCCCTACCCCAAGCGTTATAATGCTAAGTACTTGACCCATAGTTAAAGTAAAAATAATAAAACCTAATTGTTCATCCGGTTGACGAAAATTTTCTACAATAAATCTAAATAAAGAGTAGAAAATGCAGAACAGACCAGAAATTATTCCTGGACGTTTATATAAATTAAATTTCATCATTAGTATGTTGATGATAATAAACAATAAAAATCCTTCAGTAAATGCTTCATAAAGTTGGCTAGGATGGTGAGGTAATCTATCGCCGTAAGGGAATATTACTGCCCAAGGTACTTCAGTAACTCTACCATTTAATTCTCCATTGACGAAATTGGCTATCCTGCCTAAAAAAATCCCAATAGGGGCACAACATGCAGCTATATCTAATACCGATAAAATATTTAATTTATGTTTTTTAGCTACAATAATAGCTGCTATACAAAATCCTATTAATCCTCCATGGAATGACATACCACCATTCCAGGTTTTAAGTATTTCATGAGGATGACCAAAATGATAAGCATAATCATAAATTAAAACAAATCCTAATCTTCCTCCTATTATTACACCAATAATTACTGCTGTAATAAAATCATCGATAAAATTTTTTGATAGTACTATTTTAGTTTTTTTAGCTATATATTTAAAATACATAGCACCAATAAAGAAACCAGCAACATAAGCTAATGAATACCATCTAATTGGGATAGACCCGATTTCCACCATAACTGGATTAATATAAGGTAAAACTATTGCTAACATTTGTTTCCTAAAACCATTTACTACCAGGAGTAGTATTAAACTAGAATATTGTCAATTAGATCTTGGATGAGCTTTAGTATAAATATCAAAAATCCTTTTTTGGTCTACCTTAGTGTATATCTGGGTAGTAGAGAGGTTTTTATGTCCTAACAACTCTTGTATAGAACGTAAATCTGCGCCATTGGCTAGTAAGTGAGTGGCAAAATTATGTCTAAATGAATGGGGTGTCAGAAATTCTGGTAAATTTAATTTTCTTCTAATAGTGGTTAAGGTTTTCTGAACCGTTCTAGGGTTTAAGACCTTGCCGTGTTTTCCAATAAAAATAGCCTGAGAATTATTTATAACATAAGGGCAATTATTAATATATTGGTTAATAGCTGTCACTACTTGTGGTAATATAGGGATTGATCGAGATTTATTTCCTTTGCCAGTTACGGTTATAAAACCGTTATTTATATTGCTTTTGGATATAGATAAAGCTTCAGAAATCCTTAACCCGCAACCGTATAGTAACATCATAATTGCATAATCTCTTAAATTAACCCAATTAGTGATACCTAAGCTTAGAGCTTCCTCGATAGCCGTTTTTGTACTGGTTTCATCTATTGTTTTTGGTAAAGGCTTATTTATTTTGCGAATTTTAATATTTGCCGGAGCTTTATTATTAAAATTTTCGTATTTATTAAGGTAAGTAAAAAAATTACGTAATGAAGCAAGGTGCCTCGCTATAGATGTGGTATTATAATGTTCATTTTTGAGGTAGGCCAACCAGGCTCTTATGTCATTGATACTTAGGTTCTTGATAGTTTCAATAGTAGGTTGGTTATTTATATAATTAGCCAAAAATTTTAATATGCTTGAAAGATCTTTGTGATAAGAAATAACAGTGTAATTAGAATAATTTTTTTCGTTTTTTAACCATACCAACCATTTTAAGCATAACTCGTTTAGATCTGGAGCAATATTACATTCTTTGAAATCCTTAATATTAACATCATTCTGCATGAATTAGTTATTTGCCTATACAAAAATTGCTAAAAATCTCTCCTAATATAGATTCTACATCGATTTTACCTGTAATACTACTTAAATAGCGTGCAGCTAACCTTAAATCTTCAGCTGCAAGTTCTATATCCTTTTCCAAATTGAATATTGTAAGACATTGCATGCATTTCTCTAAATTCTCTCTATGCCTTTGTCTCGTTATAAGAGGTGCATCGGTAATAGAAAAGAAATCTTGCACATAAATTTCAATATTTTCCAGTAAGGTAGCTAACCCTATGCCATCTTTAGCTGAAATTAGTATTGGCTTTATATTATTAATTTTTACTTCATCTAATTGTTTAAGATCTTTAATTATATCTATTTTATTAATTACAATAATTGTATTGTCAGTGATTAAATCGCTTAATGGTTGAGCAATATCATTATAAGTATTTGGGTCTAAAACTAATATCTTTAGATCGGCCTTTCTAGTTCGATCTAATGTTCTTGCTATACCTTCTTTTTCAAGGAAATCAGAACTTTCCCTTATGCCTGCCGTGTCAGCAATAGTTACGGGATACCCACTAATATTGAGATGTATTTCAATTACATCTCTAGTAGTTCCAGCAATATTAGAAACTATTGCTACATCACGTTGAGCTACTAAATTCATTAGTGATGATTTGCCCACATTGGTTTCTCCTATGATTGTAATGTAGAAACCTTCTCTTAGTTTTTCACCTCTATGATTATCAGATAAATGAGATAATATTTCATTGTTTAAGGAATTTACTTGGTTCATTACATTATCAATGATATTTCTTGGTAAATCTTCATCTGGAAAATCAATATAGGCTTCTATTAAACCAATGATACGTAATAAGTATATACGCCAATTTTCATAAAGTGACCCAAGTTCTCCAGCTAACTGTTTAAGTGCTTGTGCATGTTGAGCTTCAGTTTCAGCATCAATTAAATCAATTAATCCTTCTGCTTGGGTTAAGTCCATTTTCCCATTCATGAATCTTTGTTTAGAGAATTCTCCGGGTTCTGCTAATCTTAGTCCAGAAATTTTAGATAAAGAGTCTAAAAGTAGGTTTAATCCTGCTCTACCTCCATGTATACTTATTTCTACTACATCTTCGCCAGTAAAACTAGACGGAGTTGGATAATAAATTATTACAGCTTCGTCTATCAATTTTTTAGTTACGGAGTGAAAGATTTTAGTCAGTTTTGCAAAACGCGGCGGGCCAACTCTAGCTCCAAGGCATTCAATTGCATATTTAGTATTAGGTCCAGAAATTCTAATTACTATGATACCGGCTTTAGCTGTAGCTGACGCTGGAGCATAAATAGTATTTCTAATGATTGGCAAATGATTTTCTAGTGGCATATATTATTAAAGCCTGTTATACATAATTTACAAAATATCTGGGAATATAATTAGAGTTAATATAAATAGAAATAATTAGCAAGTGCGAAATATTAAAGCTCCACACTCCTAATTAAAATATGGAGTTTATTATTTTATATTTATATTTTTAAAATATTGAGTTTATACTTAAATAAGATATATACAAATAGTATTAATTTATTGAGCCATTGCTAATGGATAATGACAAAATAAAACAGGAAATTATTAATAGGTTAAATGAAAGAGTAAAGGATCAAACCTTACTCCAAAAATTTGTGCATTCATTTTACTCTTATATACCTTTAGATTATAACGATAACTATGATATAGGATCCTTTATAGACATAGCGGTGCAGAATTTTGATTATTTTCAGAATCGCACTTTAGGAAAACATCAAATTTATATTACTAATGAAATTATTTCAGAAGGTAATATTAATGAAGGCTATACAATTGTTAGAATTATTAATGATGACATGCCTTTTCTGGTTGATTCAATTACCGAATTATTAATTAAAAAGAAATATCAAATCCGTCAATTTATTAATGCATTGCTTGTAGTTACAAGAGATAAGACAGGTGGGGTTATTGATATTAATAACGAAAAGCATGTTAAACCTAATGAATCTTTTATATATATAAAGTTAGATTTAATAAAAGATAACGTTTTAATCACTAGATTAGAAGCCGAGCTATCTCATGTCCTAAATCAGGTAAAGAAGGCAGTTACTGATTGGCCGAAAATGGTGGCGGTTGTTGATGATACTCTTACTTGGATTGTTGACCAGGAAGGAGAAAACTATGCTTTTTTAAAATGGTTACGTAATGACAATTTTACCTTTACCGGTTATAGAGAATATTATTTTTCTGCTCGAAATAAAAAGACAGTTGTAAAATATGATAACAAGACTGATCTAGGTATCCTAAGTATAGAAGATCAAGAGCTTAATAATGATATTATTGAAGATGTTTTTGCTGCGCATAATTATTTTGATATGCGGGAAGATATTATCACTATTGGCAAGATCAAAACTATTTCTCAAGTTCATCGTTATTCTAATCTTGACTATATATGTGTACTAAAAAAACATGACAATGATAAAATAATAGCCAGAGTATTTTTAGGTTTATTTGCTAGCAAATTAGATTATCAAAGTGTCACTACTATTCCAATGATTAGAGATAAAGTCCTAGGAGTAGTAAAGAAAGCAGGGTTTGATAAAGTCAGCTTTTTAGGTAAGGAGCTATTTAGTATCGTGGAAACTTTACCTAGAGAGGAACTGTTCCAATTTACTGAGGAAGAGCTATTTCATACTTCTATGAAGGTATTGTCTTGCTTGAATAATCCCCGGTTATTAGTTTTTGCTAGAACAACTCAATGTAAAAACTTCTTAAACTTATTAGTGTTCTTTCCTAAATTAAGAGTGACATCAGATGTTGTTGATAAGGTGCGTGGTGTTGTTAAGGAATTTATTCCAGGGAAATTTATTAACTCTACTCTTAAAATGTCAAGCATGGCCTTAGCATATGTTTATATTGTGCTTAAAGTAAGAGATAATAACAAGCTTCATATTGATATACTAAAGATTGAGCATGAGCTAGATCACGCAACCAGTTTATGGAATGAAAAATTAGGATTTTTTATTGAGAAAAAGTTCGGAAAAAATAATCTCAGTACGTTATTATCAGTTTATAATAAAGCGTTTCCTTCTAATTATCATTCGCGTTTTACTGTTGAAGATGCAGTTGAAGATATAGTATATATTGAGAAATTTAGTAGTAACGATGACATTTTCTTCAATTTATATCAAAAACCTAATGCTAAAAAAAATCATTTTAATCTAAAAATCTACACTCTCGGAAATAAAATAGAACTATTTAAGATAATGCCAATTATTGAGAACTTAGGTTTTCAAAGTTTAGCAGAAGATATCTTTGTTTTAGAAGTTGCTAAATGTGGTTTAACAGTTTTCATTCAAGAATTTTCACTTTCAGTAGCTAATAAAAAAACGTTTTCTTTAGATGAGATTAAGTCGAATATTGAAGAAGCGATAGAAGTTATATATCACGGCAAACTTCAAAATTATGTAATGAATGGTTTAATTTTAAGTGCAGGGTTACATTGGCGGCAAGTATTTTTACTCAGTGCTTATTGTAAGTATATGTTACAAATTAAATTTCCTTATAGCCAAGATTATATTTGTTCAGTGTTAATTAAGCATTCAGCATTACCTAAGCATATAGTGGAATTATTTTACAAGATGTTTGATGCTAATGAAAAAAATAACGCCGATATAAGTAAATTAAGACATAAAATTCAGCATGAATTAGATAAAATTTTGGATAGTGTTGAAGATAGAGTTATTAGGAAAGTTTTAGATCTAGTCGATAATACTCTTAGAACAAACTATTTTCAAACTAGTGCTAATAATCATCATAAAGATTATATATCTCTTAAGTTTAATTCCGCAGCTATTCTAGATTTACCTCAACCAAAACCTTTCGTTGAAATATTTATTTATTCTTCTCGTATGGAAGGTATACATTTGAGAGGAGGTAAGGTAGCTCGTGGAGGTATCAGGTGGTCTGATCGTAGTGAAGATTATCGAACAGAAGTTTTAGGCTTAATGAAAGCACAAATGACTAAAAACTCTATAATAGTACCAGTTGGCTCTAAAGGTGGGTTCTTAGTAAAAAATACTATGCAATTAGCAACTAAAGAAGAGTATATGGCTGAAGGCGTAGAATGCTATAAAACTTTTTTAAGGGGTCTGCTTGATATAACTGATAATATAGTTAATAGGAAAGTAGTACATCCTAAACAAGTAGTTTGTTTAGATGGAGATGATCCATATTTAGTTGTTGCCGCTGACAAAGGTACAGCAACATTTTCAGATATTGCTAATCAAGTTTCTAGGGAATATAATTTTTGGTTAGGAGACGCATTTGCCTCTGGAGGCTCTGCAGGTTATGATCACAAAAAAATTGGTATTACAGCTAGGGGAGCTTGGGTATCAGTAGAAGAGCATTTTAGGAGTTTAGGAATTAACCCAAACAAGGATACTATTACAACCGTAGGCATCGGTGATATGTCTGGTGATGTTTTTGGTAATGGCATGTTACTTTCACGTCATATAAAATTAGTAGCTGCATTTAATCATATTCATATTTTTATTGATCCTGATCCTGATGAAGCAATTAGTTTTGAAGAGAGAAGACGTTTATTTTCCTTGCCTCATTCTAATTGGTCTGATTACAACTCTAAACTTATTTCGGAAGGAGGAGGGGTTTTTGAGCGAGGGGCGAAATCTATCAATTTATCTCCTCAAATTAAATCACTGCTAGGAATAGAACAAGACACAATCGATCCAGATAGTTTGATTCGTTATATTTTGACTGCAAAAGTGGATTTATTATGGAATGGGGGTATAGGAACATACGTTAAAGCTGAGTCTGAAACTAATGAACAAATAGGAAATAAAGGTAATGATTCAGTAAGAGTAAATGGTAAAGATTTGAGATGTAAAGTAGTCGCAGAAGGTGGTAATTTAGGCTTTACTCAGTTAGCCAGAATTGAATATGAATTTCATGGAGGAAAAATTAATACAGACGCCATTGATAATTCTGCAGGGGTGGACTGTTCAGATCATGAAGTAAATATTAAAATTGCTTTAAGCCCAGCAGTAGAAAGTGGTAAATTGCAGCTTGAAACACGCGATAAATTATTGGCTGATATGACTAACGAAGTAGCAGAGTTGGTATTATATGACAATAAGATCCAAAACCAGTCTTTATCTATTTCTTCTGCTCATAGTGTTAAGATGTTTGAGTCTTATGTAAGGTTTATGCATAAGCTAGAACAGGATAAATTGCTTGATCGTAAAATAGAATTTTTACCAAGCGATGAAGCAATAACAACAAGGCTTAATACGCAACGAGGATTTACTAGACCTGAAATTGCAGTATTAATGGCTTATAGTAAAAACGTTATTGATAAAAACTTATTTAAATCAAAATTATCTGATGACCCTTATTGTAATAAATATCTAATTTCTTATTTTCCAAGTAAGATGCAAAAAGAGTACTTGAATGAAATTTTAAACCATCAATTGAAAAGAGAAATTATCTCAACGGTTATAGCTAATAAGATAGTTAATTATCTTGGCAGTTATTTTTTCCATGTAGCTCAAGAATATACAGGTTTAAGCGGTTGTGATATCGCAAGAGCATTTTGTGTTGTTTGGGAAATTTTTGATTTAGAAAGATTATGGTATGAGGTAGATCACTCAGAAAGTAAAATTAAAACTGAATTATTAGGTATGATACAATCCTTTGTTCAGACTGCTATTTATTGGTTTTTACGAAATAAATCACAAGTATTGAACATTGAGAAAGCTATTAGTGAATTTGCTGTAGAAACTAGGTCTTTAATTAAAAATATTGATAAGTTTTTAACTGGAGAATTGAAAACTAGATTTTTTGAAAAATATAAGTATTGTTGTGATAATAATTTACCTCCTGCTTTAGGGCAGCAATTAGCCGGCCTTAACATGTTATATTCAGCTATGGATATTATCGTGGTAGCTACAAGTCACTCGATTTCAGCATCTAAAGTATCGCTAATATATTTCGCTGTAGGGGATAGATTCCATCTTGATTGGTTGAAAAATGCTGCAGATCAACTACCAGCTAATACATATTGGAAACGTATGCTAATCAAAACCATAAAAGATGATATTTATGATAATCAAAGAAGATTAGCTGCTAAAATTATTACTTCTGCAGATAGTATTTCTAATAAAAGTATTGATGAATGGGTTAAGGCTAATGCCAAGAAAGTAGAAATTTTTGATAATTTTATCAATTCAATAAAATCTATAATCGAAATTGATTCTGATAAGTTAGTAGTGGCAACCAAGCAAATTGATATCCTGACTAATAAATAAAAATTATTTTGTTTATTTACGGAATATAAGAAAATATTGCAAAAACTTTATGTAAGGTTTAACCTTTTACTATATCTTTATAATTTAGAGGAGAATTTGTGGAAGGCATAGGGGTATTATTAAAGCATACAAGAGAGAAAAAAGGAATTGCTTTATCAAAAGCTGCTAAAGACCTTAGAATAAGATTGCAATATCTGGTCGAAGTAGAGAGTGATGTAGATAATTCTTCTATTTGCAATGTCTATAAATTAGGGTACCTGAGGATGTATTCTAATTATCTGGGTATTGATATAGAAGATTACTTCAAGGAAGTAGCGAATTCAGCAAATAACAATGAATTTCATCCCTTGAATGAAGTTTTATCAGAAGAATCTAAGCCACCTCTTCTTATAATAGGCATTTCTATTACTTGTATAATTATTTCTGTAATTGCATTATTAATTTTTAATAAAAAACCAGAACCAAAGCATTTTCCAAGTTCTCATGGAGAACAAAGTATTGATTATAGCAGTAATGTTATTACTCTATCTATTTCAGGAGATCAATATTATCTCGATAATACTGGTATTAATAAAACTTTAGTTGCAGTCGTTGCTAATGCAGAGGTTATTATTAAAATAAAAGATAGCCAAGGTAATATAATAGAAAATCATAATCTAAAATCTCAAGAGTCTTTGGTTCTACCAAATAATGAGCATTTAGTTTTAGAAGTTGATTTGCCTAATGCCATAGAATTTTATGCATTTTCTCCTATAACAATGGATAAGAAAAAGCTAATTGCACTTCCTAAGTAATCTTACTTGGTTTTAACTGCTTTATCTTTGGTTGTAGCAGGTCCTTTTCCAGGAGTAGGATCAGGGTGTAAGGTGCCTAATTGAGGCGCTGCAGTAGCAGGGGTTTTGTCTCGTTTCCAACTTTCGGTAAATCTTTTGGTTAATTTATTCATAAATTCCATAAATGCGCTAAATCCACCTTTTTCATCTTTGTTTTGTGTTCTTATTTCTGGAGTCACAGAGTAATTTGTTCGTGTTTCTACTTCTTGTTTAGCAACTATATCTTCTTCTTGTCGTTCTTTTTGAGTGGCCATTCTTAATTGTGTTAAACTATCAGCGCTGAGGCCAGGGATGAACGCAATTTGCTCGACTATTCCTCTGGTTAAGTTGTCAGCTTGTGATGCTGTGAGTGAATGGCCTTTTAGATCTTTTATAATTTGTTGAATTTTACTAATTGCAGCATCTACTTCTTTTTTAGTTTGCGCTTTTGTCTGATCTGGTTTTTCCTGCTCTACAAATGCAGTCAATGTAGATCTAAAGCTAGCTATATCTGGGTCTTGGGTAGTATCAGTAAGGTTTTTGATTGATGTTGCTAAAGGTGCGATATTTGTATTTGTCATATTTAATCCTTTCTTATCCAAAAATATTAAATAAATCTTCTATATCAATAGTAACGTAGTAAGAATTAGTTGGTAAATTGAAAATGCGTTTATGGATAGGATATTTTTCATTTGTGTTCAAATAGTGATTTGGTGAAGAAATTAATGAGGATGTTAGTTTCTTTCCATTTTGATCAGATATAGTAAGTAAAATAGCAGGAACCTTCCTTTCTTCGGAAGAGCGATTAACAACGAAACCATTGATATTAATAAAATCTTTCCCTCTCGTAATTGAAATGTTGTTTAAGTTAATATCGTTAGTAGTTGGTAAATTTATTAAATTATAAAACTTATGTGAGTAAGGAATAGTTTTAGTAATTTGGTCGCGAAAAATAGATATGCTTGTTACTATAATCATGAAGGTAAAAAATAAAGGTAAGATTTTTAGCCATATTGAAGAACTATGTTCAATAATAACAGGTAAAGAGGAACCTTTTGGTATAGGTTCCAATTTTAATGGCTTATCAATTATAGGAAGATGTTTTGGTGCATCTTGAAACCAGATATACCCGCATTTTACGCATTTGACATTTTTTCCTTCTGGCATTAAGGAGTTTTCATCAACTAGATATTTGGTACTACATTTTTCACATATTAGTATCATAGTAATTATAAATTTATTTAATTCTGTAATATATCTTCTAACATTATTCTAATCTTTGGAACAGATAAGTTCTTTTGGGAAGTTAGGAACTTTTCAAAAAAGTGTTTTGTGACATTAAGAACATATAGTAGATCACTTGTAGGAAGCTCTTCATCTGAATTAGTGATAAGAAAATTAGGTAAAAGAAATAATTTTTTATGATAAATTTTTCCAGCATCGCTAGATATAGCTTTACCTGTATTAGGAGAAATATAGGTTAAATCGCTAGTTTTTCCAGTAGCAGCGCACTGTGTTAAATCAAGGCCGAAACCAATACATTCCAGTAATTTAAGCTCTAAAAAAATCAGATTTCTTAGCCATTGGTCATCATGTTTAATAGAATATAGAAACTTAATCATGTTCTCAAACAGGCTAGCTTGGGCCTCTTGCTCTGTTAATGTAGTATTCATTAACGCGCAAATGCTAGCGACAGAAGCAAGTTTTTTATTATTATGAAAAAAATAAGGAGTTATAGTTTCGTGAGATAGTATTTTCCAGCTACCAAGATGTTGTTCCAATCTTGCAACCCATGATAGATGAACAATATTTCCTATAAATATAGTTTTATGATTGGATTTACTTTTTATATTTTTAATAAATCCTCTGCACAATCCTCGTTTTAAAGTTAAACAAGACAATACAGCGGATTGTTCATTATATTTCTCTATAGCGAGAATAATACCTTGATCAGACCATTCCATTAGTTATTTATTAAAGTAATTTATTAATATATTTTTGTATATTTCAGTTAAGTTTTTTAAATCGTTTAAATGACAATGCTCGTTTACTTTATGAGCAGTTTCATTAATTAATCCAAATTCTGCGACTGGGCAAATTTTATGAATAAATCTAGCATCAGAAGTTCCACCTGCAGTATTAAATTTTGGCACTATCTGAACTACCTTTTTAATTGCGTCTTCTATTATATTTTGAAGGAATTTATCGTTGGTATAAAATGCTTCGGCCGATTCAATTGCTTCTAGTTCATAATCTTGTGTAATTTGAGAAATATGTTTACTTATAAATGCTATTAAAGATTGGCTAGTGTAAGCATCATTATACCTAATGTTAAAATTAGCTTGAGCTGTTCCAGGAATAATATTAGTGGTGTTATTATTAATAGTAATATTTGTAATTTCCAAATTTGATGGCTCGAATAATTTTGTACCCTTATCTAAGATAATAGACTTTAGATGATGTAGAACATTAACAATTTTAGTAGCGGCATTATCAGCTTGAGCAGGATAAGCAGCATGGCCTTGTTTGCCATAGATTTTTAAAATAAAGTTGATGCTTCCTCTTCTACCTATTTTTACTGATTCGCCAAGTATTTTTGGGTTAGTTGGTTCACCTACAATGCAAGTAGAAATTGATTTTTGATTTTCTTTTAACCAATGTAGTAACTTGATTGTACCGTTTAATGAAGTTGTTTCTTCATCACCGCCTATAAGTAAGCTTATAGAGAAATCTTTCTTAGGAGTAGTTTTAATAAAGTTAACCGCTGCTGCAATAAATGAAGAAATAGCTCCTTTCATATCAACAATACCACGTCCATAAATAATATCATTTTTGATTTCAGCTTGGAAAGGATTTGTATGCCATGAATTTAAATCGCCTGGTTCTACTACATCAGTATGACCGGCAAAACAAAAATTATTATTACTAGAGCCATATTGGGCATATAAATTAACAGCTGAATGGTTTTCATCAGAGAATAGTAATTTATGACATTCAAAACCTGCGGGTTCTAAAATATTTATTATAGTATCTATAGATTTTCCATCATCGTGATTAGTAACTGAGGCACAGTTAATAAGTTTAGTCAGAAAAGAAATTTGATTATCAAAATCCATTTTATAATCTTAAGATGTCGTTGATTGAGGTTTTGCTACGAGTTTTTTGGTCTACTTTTTTAACTATTACAGCGACATTCAATAAAGGACGATTTTTATCTTTATCTGGTAACACACCTGGTACAACTACAGAAAATGCAGGCACCTCTCCATAAAATATTTCTCCAGACTCTCTATCCACAATTTTAGTAGAAGAACTTATAAATACCCCCATGGAAATCACACTTCCTTCTCTTACTACAACACCTTCAGCAATTTCAGATCTTGCGCCTATAAAACAATTATCTTCAATAATTACAGGATTATTCTGTAATGGCTCTAATACACCGCCGATGCCAGTTCCGCCCGAGATATGACAATTTTTACCAATTTGAGCACAGCTTCCGACTGTTGCCCAAGTATCAATCATTGTACCTTCATCGATGAATGCTCCAACATTTACAAAGCTTGGCATTAATATCACATTTTTTCCCACAAAGGCTGAATGTCTTACTATGGATCCAGGAACAGCCCTAACACAAGCATTAGCAAAATCTTGTTCGTTCCATCCATTGAATTTTAGCTTAATTTTATCAAACCATTTGTAATCTATAGTTTTATTTCCTGAAAAGAATATAGAGCTGTTTACTAGGCTGTTTTGATTGATTTTAAATGATAATAAAATTGCTTTTTTTATCCAAGTATTAACATTCCATGTACCTTGATTTCTTTCTGCAACACGTATTTCGCCTCTGTCTAGTAAATCCAATGTTTGATTTACAGCTTTACTTATCTCCTGAGAATTCGAAACAATTCCTGTTGAATTAACGGAAGCATCCCAACCTGCTTCAACAATGGATTTTAATGCTTGATGATTCATATATATAACTATTGATTAATAATCTGAAAATAATACCGTAAGTAGGTTGAAATTACAAATATTTTGTTATAGTCTAACTCCTAGTGAGTGAGGTATTAAATTGTGCTTGAGCATTATCTAAAGCATTTATTGCTTGTAATCTATTGTTTATTATATCCTGTATATAGTAGAGCTGACGAAGTAATTATATCTTCTTCTGTCTTATATTCTAGTGTAACAGCTGTAATATTAGTTTTAGCTATAATAGCGATCTATTTTATTAGACATAATGCTCCAAAAAACAGCATTTCTGCTCTTCAATCTTTAGGAAATAATCCTTTCTATTATCGAGATATAGCAACAGGAAAAGAGCATATTTCTCGATCCTTAAAAGATATTTTAAATTTAAAAGATAAGCAAAATTCAATAGAGGATTTATTGACTTGTTTTGTATCAAATGACCAGGAGGTATTATCTGCTAGTTACAATAAAGTTATTGATAACAGTAAAATTAATAACGGAGTTATTGGCAAAGAGGTTAATAAAAGTATAAAATTAGAAATAAAAAATGGATTGTCTCCAATAGGCATTAAGCATGTTAGTTGCCAATATGTAGTGTTAAATAATTATAAAGGATTTTTTATATTTTTTGGTGATATTACTTCAGAAGCGTCTAAAATTCAGCATATGCTTTATGAAAATAATGTCTTGAAAACTGATCTTACCTCCAAAAATAACTTGATTAACCTATTACCATATCCTGTGTGGATGCGTGATAGTGATTTGAACATTATATATTTTAATAATAAGTTTAGCCAAATGATAGGGTATAATGAAGAAGGACGTTCTGATGCTATTTCCCTAGAATTAGATAAGCAGTCTAAGCAGTTAGCACAGCTTGCGAAAGAAATCAACATGGAGAGATCAGAAGAACGTCATATTATTGTTGATGGACAAAGATTTTTATATCAATTCTTTGAAATTCCTGTTCCAACTGCTGATATAATGGTGGGTTGTGGATATGATATGACTAGTAAAGAATTAATTAAATTAGAATTAGAACGTCATATTTCTGCGCAATCGGATTTATTAGAAAGTACAGCTAGTGCTACAGCAATTTATGGTTCTGATACTAGGATACAATTTTTTAACCAAGCGTTTGTTAAATTATGGGATTTGGATGATAGATGGTTAGTCACAGGTCCAACTTATAGCCAAATTCTTGAAAAACTACGTGAAAAGCGTAAGCTGCCTGAGCAAGTTGATTTTCAAAGATTCAAAAATGAACAAATTAAGCTTTTTACAGATTTAATATCAACTCATAATGACTTTTTTTACTTGCCAGATGGACGTTATTTAAGAGTAATAGTGATACAACATGCTTTAGGAGGATTATTATTCTCTTATGAAGATATGACTGATCGCTTGGAGTTAGAAAGATCATTTAAGACCCTAAGTGCAGTACAAAAGGAAACTATAGACAATCTAAATGAAGGTATAACCGTATTTAGTGAGAATGGTAAATTAGAGCTAAGCAATCCAAAGTTCTTACAAATGTGGAAGCAGGAAAAAGACTTTGTTCATTCAAAACCACACGTGTCTGAGCTTTTATCTAAAATGGGTTCGTTGTTCAACCCTAAGATAAAATGGGAAGAATTCAAGAATGATTTTATATTAAGAATAAGTGCCAGACGTACTTCAAATATTAGTATAGAGTTGATAGATGAATCCCTAATAGATGTATTGTTTGTACCTCTTCCTGATGGTGGTACATTAGTAAGTTATCACGATGTTACTGATTCAATGTTAGTTGAAAGGAGTTTAAGAGAGAGAAATCAAGCTTTACAGGAAGCAGATCGTATTAAAACAGAATTTTTGGCAAATGTTTCTTATGAATTACGCTCCCCATTAACATCAATAATAGGATTCTCTGAAGCTTTAGATAAAAGGTTTTTTGGAGGTTTAACTAAACACCAGGTAGATTATGTAAAGTCTATTTATAATTCATCGCAATACTTGATGTCATTAATTAATGATATTATTGATTTAGCATCTATTGATGCTGGCTATATGAAATTAGATTTAGATAAGTTTGATATTTATCAGACTATTACATCTATAATACCTTTAACTCAAGAAAGAATTAAAAATCATAATTTAAAATTTGAATTTGATTGTAAACCAGATATTGGCTTTATGATAGGAGATGAAAAGAGAATTAAACAAGTAATATTTAAATTGCTTAGCAACGCAATTGCATATTCTAAGGAGAAAGGTTTAGTTAAATTATCTGTAAGTAAAAACTCAGACGGCAGTGAAGTAATATTTATTATTGAAGATGAAGGAATAGGTATGGATATTGCAGAAACCAAACATATTTTTGATAAATTTTATCGTATTAATACACCAGGAAAACTAAAAAAATCCGGAGCTGGCTTAGGACTTTCTTTAGTAAAGAGTTTTGTTGAATTGCATGAAGGAAAAATAATAGTAAAAAGTGCTAAAAATAAAGGTAGCCAATTTAAATGCATTATTCCTATTACTTCTCCGGAGCCAGATATTACTTATCCAAGTGAAAAAAAGAAGAAAATAAATAAAAAAAATACGGCTAGTTAAAAACTTATGACAAAACATACCTTTAATTTGGCAAATCTTGAGCAAACAAAAAATTTGGCAAAGGTAATAGCGAAGATAGTAAAACCAAGTAGTGTGATATTATTAAAAGGTGATTTAGGAGTTGGAAAGACTACATTTGCTCAATTTTTTATTCGATATATTTGTGGTCAACAAGAAGAAGTAACAAGCCCTACTTTTAATCTAGTACATAATTATAAATCTACTTTGTTTGATATTTGGCATTTTGATTTATATAGGGTAAATAAAGTTGAAGAAGTATTTGAACTAGGTTTAGAGGATGCATTAAAATATGGAGTGACTTTAATAGAATGGCCAGAAATAATTGAAAAGCAACTTACAATACCTAATAAAATAACTATTCAATTTAAGAATTTTTATAGTAATAATAATAGGATAGTAGAAGTTGTTTCCGAAGGAGATTTACAAGACATTTCTATAACTGAGTAGAATATGAATAGAGAATATATTAAAGAAAAGTTTTTAAATACTCACTTTATGCGGCCATATCAGGTTAGTAAATTACCTGCTGATGCTTCATTTAGGTCTTATGAAAGAGTTAGTTTAGATGGTCAAACATATATTTTAATGGATGCTCCTCCAGATAAAGAAGAGGTGCTACCTTTTATTAAGGTAGGAGAATTTCTGTATAACAATGAATTTTCTGCTCCACAAATTCTTAATCAAGATATTCAAAATGGCCTATTGTTGTTAGAAGATTTTGGGCAGAATCACTATAGTAAAATTTTATTAGAAAGTAATAAAGAAATTTCAGAAAACTTATTATATAGGAAAGCAATCGATGTTTTAATTAGATTGCATAATGTAGAACCCACTTTAGATGTGCCCCATTACAGTATTCAATTACTTTTACAAGAAGCTTGTTTATTAGTAGATTGGTATTTCAAAGCTATAAATGGCGAAGAATTATCTGCTTCTTTGAGAGAAGAATATATAGAAATTTGGTCTAAACTCTTAAATAACTTAAATTATCAAGACAATTGTTTAGTTTTAAGGGATTATCATGCAGATAATTTAATGTGGTTAGAAGATAGAGTTGGGCATAAAAAAGTTGGTTTGCTTGATTTTCAAGATGCAGTTATCGGGTCAGTTGCTTATGATGTAGTTTCACTTCTCGAAGATGCTAGAAGAGATTTAGGTAATGATATTGCAAATGGAATGATCAATTATTATCTTGAAAGGATGAATTATAATCGTAAAGAATTTTTAGCTGATTATGTAATATTAGGTGCACAAAGGAATTGTAAAATTGTAGGAGTATTTGCTCGTAAGGCAATGCGAGATAATGATGTGCGTTATTTAAAATTACTACCGAGAGTTTGGTCATATATTCATCAGAGTTTAAGCAACCCTTTATTATTGCCCCTGAGAAATTGGTTCAATAAAGTCTCTATTTTGAAATCTAATATTAAATAGAATTTGAATATGATAAATCAAGCATTAATATTGGCAGCTGGTCTAGGTGTAAGAATGAGGCCTATTACTAATAAAATTCCAAAACCTATGGTAGAGGTTTGTAATCAATCTTTAATTACACGTATTATTGATGAATTATATAAAGCTGGAATTGAAAAAATTGTCATCAACTTATTTTATAAGGCTGAGCTTCTTCAGAACCATGTTGAGAACTATGTGACTAAACATTATTCCGAAATTAAAATTTGTTTCGTTCTTGAAGAGGAATTACATGAATCTTGGGGCTCTATTAATAAATGCTTGCATGAAATGAATAATAAACCATTTTTTTTAATAAATGGTGATAATTATTGGATTGATACTAATAATAATATTTTCGAGTTACTATATTCTAAATGGGATAGTAAACATATGAAGGCTTTACTGCTATTATATCCTAAACCAAAATCTATAGGATATGATGGTAAAGGGGATTTTGATTTGCAAGAAGATAGAATTATCGAGCCTGCACTAGCTAGCAAATTGCCTTTTGTTTATATGGGATTACAAATTATTTCTCCTGATTTTTTAAAAGATGAAAAACTCAGAAAATGCTCTATTTTTGATATTTATAAACAATTTAATTATGAAAATATCTATGGAATAGTTTATGATGGATATTGGTTTCATATAGGAACACCAGAGTCCATCACTGAAACAGAGTATTTTATAAAAGAACATCAACTGCTTAAGTAATAAATTACTAACTAACGTACTTCCTTAGGTAACTTAAATTTAACATTTTCTTCTATACCTTCTAATGACCTTACTATAGATCGGTTGTATAAGGTTTTTAGATAATTGATTACGTTTTCTACCAAAGTTTCTGGAGCAGAGGCTCCAGCGGTTACACCAATGCTATTTACTTGGTCTAACCATTTTAAATCTATATCATCCGGGGTATCAATTAAATAAGAAGGTACGTTCATCTCAAGGCCTAAATCTCTTAATCTATTTGAATTAGAGCTATTCTTGGCCCCTATAACTAAAATAATATCAACTTTAGTTGCAAGTTCTTTTACTGCATTCTGTCTATTTTGAGTAGCGTAACAAATATTTTTTAAATCTGGGCCTATTATTTCTGGAAATTTTTCTTTTAGTCTATTTATGATTTTAATAGTATCATCAACGCTAAGAGTGGTTTGTGTTACATAAGCTAGGTTTTTAGGATCTTTGACCTGTAAATTATCTATGTCTTCTATAGAGGAAACTAATAATACTTCATTTTTTACTCTACCAGAAGTACCTTCAACTTCTGGATGGCCTTTATGCCCTATCATTATTATTTCACGATTTAGAGATTCATGTTTTTTAGCTTCCAGATGCACCTTAGTGACTAGAGGGCAAGTTGCATCTATTACGAGTAATTTACGATGTCTTGCTTCATTTTCTACTTTATCTGATACACCATGTGCGCTAAAAATAGTAATAGCATCATTAGGTATTTCATCTAATTCCTCAACAAAGATTGTGCCTTTTTGTTTTAAATCATCGACAACATATTTATTATGGACAATTTCGTGTCTGACATAAACTGGGGCTCCATATTTTTCTAGAGCCTGCTCAACAATATGAACGGCACGTTCAACTCCAGCGCAGAATCCTCGAGGAGAAGCAAGGATTATTTCAATTTTCTGATTTTTGCTCATAAAACAAACTTTTTTGCTTTGTTGATGTATTCCTCTGATTGCATTTCAATCAGTCTAGATAATGTTCTTTGGAATTTATCAATTAACTTACCTTGAGTGTATACTTGGTTTAGAGGTGTTTCGCAACTTAATATTAGTAATATATTATGTTTGTATATTTCGTCAATTAAATTAATAAAACGTACTACCTCATTACTATGCTCCCATGACAGTTTTGGGATATCTGTCAATATAATTACCCTAAAGTTTTTACATATCGCAATATAATCTGCGGGACCTAAGTTTTCTTTACATAATTCATTAAAGGTAAATTTTACTATGTTTTTATAACTAATTTTACAAACTAAAGTTCGTCCTTTTAGCTCAATTATATGTGGATAAGGTAGATTATTTGCAGATAGAGTCTTAAATAACTTATCGATCTGTTTTTGAGAGGTAAGATTATTAGGAATAAAAAATATCTGTTGGTTAGAATTTATTTTATTTAACCTGTAGTCTATTTCATTATCTAAATAAAATAATGTGAGTTCGTTTTTAATAAGAGCTATAAATTCTAAAAATTTAGCACGCTGAAGTCCTTCGGTATAGAGGTCGTCTGGATGCTTATTTGAAGTAATTACTATAATAACTTCATTTTCTAACAGTTGTTGAAACAACTTACCGATTATCATTGCATCAGCAATATCATTTATCTCTAATTCATCTAAGCAAATAATTTTAAAGTCTTTTGCCAATTTTCTAGCAATTATTTTTATTGGTGATGATACCTTTCGTGCCCTTATATGAAAAACTTCAGTATGTATGTTTTGCATAAATTCATGGAAATGAATAAGGAGTTTTCTCTTTGTGTTGAGCTTTTGGAAAAACTCTTCCATTAGAGTTGATTTGCCGCTACCGACTGGCCCATATATGTATATTCCTTTAATATTAATATTGTTTTTTTTTCTAAAAAAGCCGGCTATTTTTGATGGAATGTTACTATTGAGTTGAGCTTGCAGAGTATTTAATAGCTCAGATAATTTTTGTTGAGCTATATCTAAAGTAATAATTTTTTTGTTAGTGACCTTGTTCATAACTATAAAATATTATAATATGTTTTTAAATATCTTGACTTTTAAACCCTAAAGATTTAATTATCAAGTTTTGTTTTGCCCTGTTAGGGGGCTTGTAGCTCAGTTGGTTAGAGCACACGCCTGATAAGCGTGAGGTCGGTGGTTCAAGTCCCCCCAAGCCCACCATTTATTATATACCTATTTATGCAAAGAATTAGTACATTAAAAAATGTTTTAATATTTTTTTGCCACCTTATAATGCTATATTTTTTATTAAACTTTGCACATCCTTATCATTCTTATCAACTTTATTATGCTACTTGGCCTATTGTTGCCATTATAGACTTTCCAATAACGCTAATATGGGTCTGGATTGATAGTTTTATTGAGCAATTTAATCTAGGCTTATATAACTTTCTTTTAATGTTTTTATTTTATGCTATTTTTGGTGGTATATTCTGGTGCTGTATTCTTAATTATGCTCTTAAATTTTATAGAAAAATTCGCGCTTCGTAATCACGGGGCAAACATATTTACTAACCCTTCAGGTAAAAATAAACCCATAGGATTAACATATACCGTAGTATTATCGAATTTACCTTTAATAGTGTAATTTGCAGATATTAAGCCTTTTTCATTAGGCGAACCAGCTAATGGGTGACCAATAAATGGAATTAAAGCTAAGATATGATTGAAGCCATATACTGGAGGTATAACTTTACCATAAAAGTTAATATATTCCTTGTTTAGATCAATAGTGCCATTTAAAGAAAGGGTTAAGAAGTTTCCAGTAAAGTAAGTTTGATTAATCCTTATTATGCTATTAGAAAAAATAAACTTACCATACATTTTTTGGAACGGTATGGAGTGATAATTTTGTAATATAGATAAAATACCTCTAAATGAACTAAAAGAAATTAATTTTGCCAAGATAGGGGTTTTAGTTGCTGTGAAATTAGTTAAATTTACTTCTCCTTCATAAACTGATTGAATATTGGTTTTATTCTTATCAACACTAGTTAAAGTTAAGGTTAATTCACCACCTTTGATATTCTTATAAATAGATAAAGCTTTAAATAGGGATGAGGCATCATCTGATTTAAGCACCCATTGAGATCGATCATTATTTTTAGTTAGTTTCATAGAAGCTTGCCCTCCAGTATTCATACCTAGGGTCAAGGATCCTTTAGTGCAATTATCTTTAATACAGTTGAAATTTCCTATTACATTTTGGAAAATAATATCATTAGCCATTACCAAGGTTCTTATTTTCATATCAAGCATTAATTTGTCATAATTAGGATTTGCGCCCTGTTTTAATAAATCTAAAGGGCTGGACTTGCTTAAATCAATTTTTTCTCCATTTAATATCAAAATTATTTGATTATCAGAATTTTTATATTGAATGGAAATATTATTTTCTTTGAATTTAAGATCGCTATTAAGTACTAGTATGTTACTTAGATCATTATTAAATTCTGCATAACCTTTTATATCTATACCATTGTTAGAGATTAATTCTAATTGGGTCGTCTGCCATATTTTATTTTCTTCATTCTTCATAGCTAGATTAAATGAACAGTTAGCAGATTCATCTTTAACTAAATTAATAATAGGGATGGTAAAGCTTGCATTGCTTAGGTCTACAACTGCATTAGCTAGTTCATATTTTGGATAGCTCATATACTCTATCTTAGCTTTAGCTACACCTTTAATAATTTGAAAATTTTTGTTAGTCATATTTTCAAAATCAGATTGTGGACTTATTGCTATACTAAGGTTTAATTTATGATCAAAAACTGCATCATCTTCATTATCAAAATTGCTTACCCAATTTATTGTACCAGGTTGATTATTAATATTAGCTGGCCCTGATAATTTTACTGTCTTATTATCTATAAGTAACAGGAGATTACCTTCAGTTATTTTAATATTACGAAAATTTACTTTGGTGTCTTTTAGAGTAGCATTTATATCTAATGTAGTATTTTCTAACGAGATCTCTTTTTCTAGAGGTATTTTAATAAAAACTTTACCCTCAAGTGTACTACTGATATTTGTTAAATCTAATCCCTGATCCTGAATGTTCTGTAAATTTTCCTTTCCAATAAAATTTAAATAATCTTTGCCAATACCTTTAGTTGTGGCTGATATAATTAGAGGTAACATTGGATCATCATATATAATCTCTACAGTAGCCTCTGTTATTTTAGAAGATAATAAAGTACCAGATTGAATAATAATTTTAGCATTATTAGCGTTAAATGATGCTGTGCCATTAAGATTAGTGAGCTCGTCATATTCTTCATCGTATTTTAAATCAATTCCACTAAACTGCAAATTGGCTATAATATCCTGGGAATCTATATGGTTGGTATCCTTTATATTAAGCTCGCAAGAAGCGCTATTTATTACGCCATTTTTCATACTTTCTATGAGCCATTCTCTTGCTGGGGGAAGGGTATCTAGAGGCCATAATGACTCTACGCTATTTATTGGAATATTTTGGGCAGTGATATTACCTTTTATTTTAAATGCATCCGAAAAGATCTTGGATAATTTTGTCAGTTGTGCTTGAATATCAAGTTGAGCATTGTTATTTAATTTTACTATAAACTTATTTATCGAAACATTATTTAAATTATTATCTGCACTGATATTGAAGCTTAACAAGTTAAGAGAGTTAGGGTTGAGATTTTTAATTTCTTTAGATGATTGATCTTCTATTCTAATAACTAAATCATTTTGATTGTTGTTTTTGTTAATGAGATATTGGATTGTGCCAGTTGAAACTAAATTACGATCTACATTGATTAAGCCAGAAGTGCTATATTCTTCTGGTATAAAATCTGTAAACATTTTTATAGGAAATTGTTTAAATTGGAGTTCAGTGGCTATTTGTTGTTTTGTATTATCTATAGATAATTGCATTTTTGATACAGTAATAGAATCATCTAAGGTTAATATGCCATTTAATTTATTTTCAGCTGTAAGAGTGCTATCTAGGGCTAGTTTGTAATTACAATCTTTATAAATTATTTGAGCTTCACTGATATTCAAGTTTTGAATGAAAATAAATTTTTGTTTCGAAAAGTCATCTAAGGAAGAATAAATTTGGTTAAATAGATCACTTGTTCCTGAATATTTTCTACTTTTTTTGTTTAAAGCCAAAATATTATTTGGAAATAGTTTAGGAGCCTTAATTGTAATATTGAGAGGTATATGAAAAGATGAGAAAAAGTTGCTGAAATCAGCATTCATTTCAAAAAAGCCGGTTTTATAAATAGGAAGCTTGTTATCATATGTATCTAAAGACCCAACTCCTGAAATTATGACACTTTTCTGGGTTTTATCTACAGAGATTAAAAGGTCATCTAGACCAATGTCAATTACGTTATCAGAAATTCTGTGTTTTAGATGTATAGAATTCAGAGTAATAGGTATATTCTGAAAAACCAGTCGATAATATATATATGAACTACCAACAGAAATAAAGATGGTTAGTACTAGTAAAAAGTACAATAAAATTTTTAGCGTTTTTTTAAAAATTTTCACCTGTTTTCACTTACTTAAATAATGGCCTAATTCTATTAATGCATTGCGACTATATTTTGTATTTTACTCAATTCTACTTCTTTTAAAGAGACTAAGCCTTTAGTGCTTAAATAACTATCCTTTCCAATCATATCTTTTGAAGTAAGAGTTTCTAAAAACAATTTGATCCCATCACTAACTTTATCATTTTTATCGGTTTTTGCATAAATAAATAATGCTCGAGATAATGGATACTTACCATTTCTAATATTATTAATTGTAGGAATTGCATTGTCAATAGTAACGGCTTGTAGGGAATCTAGGTTATTTTCATAAAAATTATAACCAATAATGCCTAAAGCATGGCTATTTTTCTTTAATTTTTGAATAATGAGATTTTCATTATTACCTATTTCAATATACTTACCATCATTTCTGATGTTTTGGCATTTGCTTAAGTTACTTTTATATTCTGGAAAGACTTTACATGAATCTTCCATAACAATTTGGTTTAACTCGTCTCTAGTGCCAGAAGTGCTAGCAGGGCCATAGAGTTCAATATTCATATTTGGTAATTCAGGATTAATATCTGACCATTTTTGGTAAGGGTTTGCGATTAATTTTCCTTCAAATGGTACCATTTCTACTAGGGCTAGAAATAAATCTTTACGCGAAATATTAATGTTGTTATCTGTTTCTGAGTGAGCTAGAATGATGCCATCATACCCATATTTTATTTCTAATATATTATTTATACCATTATCATTACATAATTTTATTTCAGATGGTTTTATAATTCTTGAAGCACTTGCTAGATCTGGGTATTTTGCAGAATTTCCAGAACAGAACAATTGTAGTCCATTACCTGTGCCGGTAGATTCTACAATAACTGTATATTGTTCATTAGCAAGAGAAAACATTTGAGCCACGGTAGTGACGAAAGGGTAAGCAGTTGAAGATCCAGCGATTCTAATTACGTACTCATTTGCATAAGAGTTTAAAGATAGTAAGCTGATTAGCAAAAATTGGTATATCCTTTTATGGCAATTGAACATTTTTATTTTTCATTATAAAGTTGTTTATTCTTTATTAGTAATATTATATATATTTCGATAATAACACATAAATTTAGATCTTGTGACCATGAAATACAATAAGATAAGAAAAGTAGTATTTCCGGTAGGAGGATTAGGTACTAGATTTCTTCCAGCTACTAAATCCATTCCTAAAGAGATGCTGCCAGTAACAAGCAAGCCATTGATTCAATATGCATTTGAAGAAGCTAGGGATGCTGGTATTGAACAATTTATTTTTATAACAGGCCGTAATAAAAATGCCATTGCCAATCATTTTGATCATTCTTATGAGTTGCAAAATATTTTATCCGAACAGGATAAAAAACTAGAATTAAATATGACAAGGGATTGGATTCCAGAAGCAGGAAAAATAGTTTTCGTGCGCCAACAGGAAGCATTAGGCTTAGGTCATGCAATTTTTTGTGCAAAAGATATTATAGGGAACGAACCTTTTGCGGTTATACTTGCGGATGAAATGCTGCAATGTAAAAATGGATTTTTGTCACAAATGCAGGAAAAATATCAACAACATGGAAATAATATTATTGGGGTTGCCGAGGTAGAGCCTTCTCAAACTAAAAATTATGGCATAATAAGAGTTGGAGAAACTACAGATGGTACAATAAATGTAGCTGATATGGTAGAAAAACCTGAGATAGGAACGGCTCCATCTAATCTGTCTATTGTAGGTAGATATATTCTACAGCCAGAGATATTTAATTATATAAAGAAAACTAAACCAAGTAAGAATGGCGAAATTCAACTAACTGATGCTATGAGGCAAATGTTGAATAATGGGAATATATTTAATGCTTTAGAATTTAAAGGCCCGCGCTTTGATTGCGGTAATCGGGTAGGATTTTTGGCAGCGAATATATCTTATGCATTAGCTGATGATAATATTAGCTCAGAGGTAAAAAAAATATTAAAAACTTATTGTAATAATTTATGAAAATTGCGGTTATTGGTTCAGGATATGTTGGTTTAGTGTCGGGAACATGTTTTTCTGATATGGGGCATGAGGTTATTTGTGTAGATAATAATGTTAAAAAGATTTCTGATTTAAATCTTGGTATTGTACCAATTTATGAACCTGGTTTAGAAGAGTTAATACTTAAAAACCATCATAACGGGCGTCTGAAGTTTACTACGGATTTACCGGATATCCTAAAAGAAGTAGAAATGGTCATAATTGCTGTTGGTACACCCACCGACTCTACAACTCTTAAGGTTGATTTATCTTATATTAACAATGTTGCTCTCCAAATAAAACAGTCTTTAAGCAATAATCTAACAGTAATAATTAAATCTACAGTGCCAGTAGGGACTTGCCAGAAAATAAGTCATCTACTTAATGAGGATAGTGAATATAAATGTAAAGTGATCTCTAATCCTGAATTCTTACGAGAAGGTCATGCTATTAATGATTTTATGAATCCAGATCGTATCGTTATTGGTTCTATAGAACCTATCGAGAAAGAGATAGAGAATTTATACAATAACCATATTCAACGTCAAATCCCAATTCTGTTCACTAACTATGAAACTGCAGAATTAATAAAATATGCTTCTAATACAGCTTTAGCTTGTAAAGTAGCCTTAATTAATGAAGTTGCTAATATTTGTGAAAGGGTTGGTGGTGATATAAATCAGGTAGTATATGGTGTAGGGCTAGATAATAGAATAGGTAATAAATTTTTATCTCCTGGTCCAGGTTTCGGTGGTTCTTGCTTTCCTAAGGATGTTAAGGCATTAATTCAGATTGCTGACGAAACAGGAGTTGAAGGTAATTTAATTAAAGCTATTACTATTTCTAATGAGCAGCATAAAGTTAGTATAGTTAAAAATATTATAAAATTTTGCGGTAATTCTGTTACTGATAAAGTTATTACTATCCTTGGTTTAACTTATAAGGCTAACACTGATGATGTGCGTTCTAGTCCTGCGATTGACATAATTAATCTTTTATTAGCACATGGTGCCATAATTAAAGCGTATGATCCTCAAGGTGCATCTGGAGCGAAGAAGGTTTGGCCTAAAGATGTAACATTTACCGAAGACCTATACTCAGCTTTAGAGGATTCAAGCTTAGCTGTTATTCTTACAGAGTGGGAACAGTTTAGAAGTATTAATTATAAAAAATTAAAACAACTCATGATTAACCCTATTATATATGATCTCAGAAACGTAATTGATAAAGCGCAGTTAGAGTCTGAGATTAAATTATATAAATTAGGTTATAGTAATGCATAGCAATGCCACTCAGATGGATAGGTTTATTCATTTACGAGTACATAGTTCTTATTCTTTAGCTGAAGGCGCTATTAAAATTCCAGACTTAATTAATGCTTGTCGCAAAAATAAAATGCCTGCTGTTGCTATTACAGATAGTGGTAATTTATTTGCAGCTTTGGAATTTTCGTTAGAAGCTACTAAAAATGGTGTACAGGCTATTATTGGCTCGGTCTTAAAACTCCAAATTAAACAGGGTAACGAATTCTTTTATGATCAAATAGTTTTAATAGCTAAAGATCAAACAGGATATAAGAATCTTTTGTGGTTAGTTAGTAATTCTTTTTTGCATGCCAAAGATAATCAAGGGCAGTACATTACCTGGGATTGGCTCGAGCAACATTCAGAAGGTATTATTGCTTTGACTGGGGGAATACATGGCACTATAGGAAGATTAATTTTAACTGATAAACTTCATGCGGCTGAACAGTTTTTATTAGAATTAAAAAAAATTTTTGGTGATCGCCTATATATAGAATTGATGCGTCATGGATTACTTGAGGAAGATACAACGGAACCTCGCTTTATAGACTTAGGCTTAAAGCATAATATACCATTTGTTGCTACTAATGATGTTTTCTTTTTATCAGAAGATATGCACGAAGCTCATGAGGTATTATTATGTATTGCTGAGGGAAAATATATTAGTGAGGCAAACCGTAGAAAGTCTACAAAAGAACATTATTTTAAATCATCAAAGCAAATGATAGAGCTGTTTGCAGATATTCCAGAAGCTATAGAAAATACTATTGCTATTGCCAAACGGTGTGTGGTCAAGGCTGAAGAAATGCCAACAATGTTTCCTGAATATGAAGTATCAATTGGCAAGGATGAAAAAGAAGAGTTAAGAATTTTAGCTAGGAATGGCTTAGAGAAAAGATTAAATAGTATTGGAGATATGGATCCTGCAAATAAGCAAGCATATTACCAAAGATTAGAGTATGAGCTTGAATTAATCATAAGAATGCAATTTGCGGGTTATTTTTTAATTGTTTCTGATTTTATTCGTTGGAGTAAAAGAAACGATATTCCAGTTGGGCCTGGAAGAGGTTCAGGTGCTGGTTCTATTGTGGCTTGGAGCTTAGAAATTACTGATTTAGATCCTATTAAATTTGGATTGTTATTTGAACGTTTTTTAAATCCTGATCGAGTTTCAATGCCAGATTTCGATATAGATTTTTGCCAGGAAAGAAGGGATGAAGTAATTAATTATGTAAAACAAAAATATGGAATAAGTCGAGTAGCGCAAATCATTACTTTCGGAAAATTACAAGCAAGAGCTGTAATTCGTGATGTAGGGCGAGTGTTGCATATGCCTTACAATCAAGTTGATCGTATCTCTAAGATGGTACCTTTTAATCCAGTAAATCCAGTATCATTATCTCAAGCAATAGAAATGGAACCTCAGTTAAAGCAAGCCAAAGAAAGTGATGAAGAAGTTGCACATTTACTTGATATAGCTTTAAAACTAGAAGGATTAAACCGACATGCTTCAACTCATGCTGCAGGTATAGTTATATCTAAGCAAGATCTTATAGAATGTGTACCGCTTTATAATGACCTCAAATCTGATATGCTGGTTACACAATATTCAATGAAGTATGTAGAAGCAGCTGGTTTAATAAAATTTGACTTTCTAGGACTTAAAACTTTAACCGTTTTATCTAAATGCACTAAATTAATTAAATCCAGGTTTCCAGATTTCGAATTAGAAAAAATTCCTCTAGATGATGAACTAGTTTTTAAAATGTTGTCAAAAGGGGAATCGGTTGGTGTATTCCAGTTTGAAAGTTCTGGTATGAGAGATGCATTGCGCAAGCTAAAGCCAGATTCATTTGAAGATTTGATTGCCCTTGGCGCTTTGTACCGCCCGGGGCCTATGGATAACATACCAACATATATAGGATGCAAACATGGTTTACTTAAACCTGATTATTTGCATCCTAGCCTTGAGCCTATTCTAAATAAAACTTTTGGAGTAATAATTTATCAAGAACAGGTAATGGAAATAGCCCAAGTTTTATCTGGATATACTTTGGGTGCAGCTGATTTACTGAGGCGCGCAATGGGTAAAAAAATTATCCAAGAGATGAAAGCGCAAAGGGAATTATTTGTTGATGGAGCAGTAAAAAACGGGGTCGATAAACAACAAGCAACCTATATTTTTGATTTAGTAGCCAAATTTGCTGGTTATGGATTTAATAAATCACACGCAGTGGCTTATGCTTTAATTTCTTATCAAACGGCATATTTGAAAGCCAATTACCCTGTGGAAATGTTAGTAGCGCTAATGAATATGGAAATAGATGATACTGATAAAATTAATATTTTTATTCAAGAGGCCAAAAATCTAGGTATTAAAATTATCTCAGCTGACATTAATAAATCTCAGCCTTTTTTTACTATAAATTATGATGAAAAAGGCATTGGAATGATTTTATATGGTTTGGCAGCAATCAAAAATGTTGGTTTGAATGCTATGCAATTATTATGTGATATAAGAAACGAAGGTGGAGAGTTCAAAGATATATTTGATTTTGTTTTTCGTTGTGACCCAAAAGTTATGAATAAACGACAATTAGAAAATTTAATTAAAGCAGGTGCATTAGATAGCTTAAACCCCAACCGTAAACAATTATTCGAATCAATAGATATTTTAACTAAACATAATGCCATTAATAATCAAGATAAAGATTCAAAGCAGATTAGCCTTTTTGCTACTGAAAATGTAGTAACAAAATTACCGGATTTGGTACCAACCAATAATTGGAGTAATAGTGAACTTTTAGAGCATGAATGCAGTGCCATTGGTTTCTATTTATCATCTCATCCTCTTGATATTTATAGCAAATTATTCGCTAAAAATAATATAGTGAATATTAATTACATATTGAATGACCTACCAGATGGTGTATCAAAAATTAAAATAGCTGCAATACCAATTAGTGTTCGCACTAGAGTATCTCCTCGAGGAAGATATGTATCGGTATTGATGTCAGACTCTACAGGTACGTTTGAATTATCAATTTTTGATGATGAATTATTAGAAAAAAATCGAGATGTATTATACACAAAAACACCATTGTTTGTTACGGCAGATGTAAGAAAAGATGCTGGTGGGGCAAGATTAATGGCAACATCCATATCTAAATTAAAAGATTATTTATCTACTCAACAAATGAATTGGAGAATAGGAATTAATGACCTTAAATCAATTGATATAGTTAAGAAATGGCTTATGAATGAGAATAGTGGTTTGGGAAAAGCTACCATTACGCTCAGAGTTCAACTTGATGATAAAATAATTGATATGAAGTTACCGGAAATATATTATCCTGATTTTACTAATTTTTCTAATAATAACCTACCAGAAGGAGTATCATTTATTGAACAAATAGAATAATGGGTAGTTATTATTTAACCTTATAAAAAGTATAAGATAAAGTAATAGCATTTACGTCTTTCATTTCTAAATCATTATCAAAGTTGGGATCAATAAAAAATGATACGGGCATATGTACTTGTTGATTAGGAGTCAATAATTGTTCTGAAAAGCAAAAACACTGGATTTTGTTGAAATATTTACCTGCCTTATGTGGTGTCACATTATAAACAGCGGTACCTATTATTGGAGTTGTTGATTTATTATGAGCGAAATAAAAAACTAATGTATTTTCACCTGTACTAATACTGACTTCACTTTGCTCTGGTTTAAATATCCAAGGCAGATTAGGTTCGACATTAGCATCAAATTTTATTTTAAGCTTGCGATTTCCTTTTGTCTCAGCTCCACTTTTTGTGACTTGTGTGGTTCCACCGTAGCCAGTAACTTTACAGAATAAATTATATAATGGCACCGAAGCATAGGCTAGCATAACCATGCCAATAATTAACATAATTAAAGCTAAGGCTAAATTTCTATTGTCAGTTTTATTCATTTCTTTGATCTAAACACTGTTTTTGAAATGACAAATTTATTTATAGTTTAAAATAACTTCCTAAATACACACTTCTAACCATTTCATTCTCAATGATTTCTTTAGGGGTGCCTTCCATAATTACTGCACCGTCACTAATTATATATCCTCGATCTACAATATCTAATACTTCTCTAACATTGTGATCGGTAATTAATACTCCAATACCTTTATCTTTTAAATGAGAAATCAAGTGTTTAATATCTGTTATAGCTATCGGGTCAACACCAGCTAATGGTTCATCTAATAATATAAATGCGGGATTGGAAGCTATAGCCCTAGCAATTTCTAACCTGCGGCGCTCTCCCCCAGATAAAGTGGTGGATAATGCTGTGCGTAAATGAGTAATAGAGAATTCAGCTAATAGTTCATTTAACTTTTGACTACGTTGATCTCGGTTAGGTTCAATAACTTCTAATATTGCCATAATATTATCTTCAACAGTTAGTCCTCTGAAAATTGAAGCTTCTTGAGGTAGATATCCTATGCCCAGCCGTGCCCTTTTATACATAGGTAATCTGGTAATATCTTGGTTATTAAGGAATATTTGCCCAAGATTTGGTTTAATGAGCCCGCTAATAATATAAAAACAGGTAGTTTTTCCAGCGCCATTTGGGCCGAGTAGTCCCACTATTTCACCAGATTGTATATTAATATTAATATCTCTTACTACCGGTCTATTTTCATAGAATTTTTCTAAGTTTTTTGCTTCTAAGTATTGTTTTTTAATTTTTTTTTCTTTCATGATTTTCTAATTATCAGGAATGAATACTTTCACCCTATCCTCTATTAATGAATTATTTTTATTATATGTAACCACCTTAGCAGTTTTAGTTTTTAAATTATAAATTAATTTATCTCCTTCTAGATAACTTCCATCTTCTGTTAATGATACGTTTTTTAGGAGTGTAATTATTTCTTCTTTAGCGTTATACTCTCCAAGTTCACCTTTTGCTAATTTATTAGCTTGATGTATTACAATATTATCAAAAAACTCTATCTTTTGTATATCTCGTTGACCTTGTGCAGGTGAAGCATTTAAATTTTGTTTTTCACTATATATTACAGCTTTATCACACGTTATTACCGTATCCTTTTTAGTAATCTTTACATTTCCTATAAAATTAGCAATGTTAGTTTCGTAATTTACTAGTAACTTATCAGAATCAATTACTGTTTGAGTAGGAACTTCTGCAGCGCTAGTATAACAAAATAATAGTATAATTAATAAATTATAAAGCTGTTTCATATTTAATATAATATAGTTTTTACAGGACCAAAAAATTCTATAGTTTTTTCTTTATCCTTTAATATAAAGCCATTATTAGCTATAATTTTTCCTCTTACGCCTGTTATAGTAGTGGGTAATAAAGTTGTTGCTTGCATTGAGCTAAAATTAATATCTAATTTCTCAGTTAACATCCTATATCCTTTGCTAAAAATTATTTCAATATTATTTATTAATTCAACCTGATTTACACTGGAATCTGCAAATCCACTTATTGATGAAAAAGAAATATATTCATCATTATCTTTGGTTAAGTAATATTTGCCTTGTATGCTGGTCAATTTGTATAGATTTTCAGCTACTTGTAAGATTTGTTCAGCATGAATGCTATACTCGGTATTGTTTTTGCTTATACCAAAAAAAGTTGAATTATTAATTATTGAAGATTTATTAGTTAAATTGATATTCGCATTTAAATTAGGTAGTTTAATATTGTTTGATAAAGTCGTTTTGCTTGAAATTATTAAGAAAACGAGCACTGCTATCAAAGCTATGATACAAAGTATTTTAATTTTTTTTATTACATTGCTATGTTTGTTTTTTATCATTCTACGTTATTATTTTCACTATTAATAACATATAAGCCTATTCGTATGCAATCGTGGACATGTAATAACCCTTTAAGTGTATTATTATTAGTAACTAGTAAGCTAGTAATGGCTTTTTGATTCATGATTTGGAGTGCGTCTATTGCTCTAGTTTCTGGAGATATAGTATATGGATTTTTAGTCATTACTTCATCAACTCTCATATTAAGAAGATCTTTAGACATGTGTCTTCTTAAGTCGCCATCTGTTATAATACCCAGTACATCGTCTTTTGAATTAGTTATTACAACGCAGCCTAGAGATTTTGCTGTCATTTCAATTAAAGCCTCTGGCATTTTAGTATTAGATAATATTTTTGGTAATCTAGTGCCTACGCACATTATATCTTTAGCTTTTAATAGTTGTTTTCCTATGCTGCCACCTGGGTGAAAGGTTTTATATTGGTCAATAGTAAATTTTTTATATTCAATCAAACTTACTGCTAAAGCATCTCCTAAGGCTGCCATCATTGTTGTGGAGGTTGTAGGAGCGTTTGTATGAGAAGCTTCAGCTATTTCGGGAAGCAACAATGTAATATTTGCAGAAAGGTCTAATGTTGATTTTGCTCGTCCTACTATGGCAATTATTGGTATATTGGAATTTTTAGCGTAATTGATTAAATCAAATAATTCTATAGATTCGCCACCATTAGAGAGAATGATTATTACATCTTCTGGATGAATCATTCCTAAATCGCCATGGCTAGCTTCGGCAGGATGAACAAAATATGATGGGCTACCTGTAGATGAAAAAGTAGAAGAAATTTTACGAGCAATAATACCACTCTTACCTATGCCACTTACTACAATTCTTCCTTTAGTTTTAACTAATAATTGCATAGCAAAAAGAAAATTATTTCCAATGGTATTTGCAAGTAGTTTTAAGCCATATGATTCTTGATTTATTACAGCTTTCGCAATTTCTAAGATCTTATTTTCATCTGTATTCATTTTAATTCCATGCAAATATATCTATATCGTTCCATCCTTCTAAATCTAAGACTACTCTATGTGGCAGGAATTTGAAACATTCTTCTACTAGTTTTGTTCTATGTTCTCTAGTAATTATATCATTAAGTTTATCTCTTAATTGATGCAAATATAATACATCAGTGGCAGCATATTCTTGTTGATCTTTAGTCAATGATGGTGCCCCCCAATATGAAGATCCTTGTTGTTTAGAAATCTGTACTCCAAGTAAATCTCTGCATAAATCTTTTAGGCTATGACTTTCTGCATAAGTTCTAGCAATTTTGGATGCAACTTTAGTGCAGTATAAATTCTGAATTAATATGCCTAGATATTTGTAAATTATAGCTACATCAAACCTAGCATAATGAAATAATTTAGTGGTATTAGGATTAGATAAGAGCCTTTTTAAATTAGGAGCCTCATATTTACCAAATTCGAATTTGATTAGATGAATATTATCATTGCCGTTTGAGATCTGTAAGACGCATAGCCTATCGCGATTATTATTGAGACCTAAAGCTTCCGTATCAATTGCTAAATCGCCTTCTAACTTGATATCTCCTGGGAGATCGTTTTTATGTTCAAAAATAACCACACATCCTCCTTAAAATTATGAATTAATACATGTGGTGCCCAGAAGAAGACTCGAACTTCCATGACCTTGCAGTCGCTAGCACCTGAAGCTAGTGCGTCTACCAGTTCCGCCATCTGGGCATCATTATGTATCTTGCTCTTGCCTCTTATGTAATATATATCTATTATTGTTTAGTATATTTACTAGGTAAGTTCAAATATAAAATACTTAATAGCTATGAAAAATAAAATAATAACTATATTTGGAGGATCTGGGTTTGTAGGGAGTTATATAGTAAAAGAACTTGCAAAAACAGGTGCTTATATAAAAATTGTTTCTCGTAATCCGGAAAAAGCTGCATTTTTGAAAACTGCTGGTGAAGTAGGGCAAATTTATTTACAATCGGCTGATGTTAATGATCCAGATTCTCTGACCAAAGCCATTAAAAATTCGGATATAGTAATTAACTTAGTCGGAATTTTATTTGAAAAAGGTAGAAATACCTTTAAAGCTATTAATAAATGCGCAGCAGTTAATATTGCTAGGATTTCGAAAGAGCAACATGTAAAACATTTGATTCATTTTTCGGCATTAAATGTGAATCGAGCTTATGAATCAAAATATGCACATTACAAATATAAAGCTGAAAAAGAAGTGCAGAAAGAGTTTCCAAAAGTAGTTATTGTCAGATCAAGTTTAATTTTTGGTTCAGGAGATAATTTCTTTAATTTATTTGCTAGGATGGCATCTACTTTTCATGTATTGCCCTTAATTTATCAAGGTCATACTAAATTTCAACCAGTATATGTAGGAGATATTGCTAAGGCGGTTACTAGAATAATTGATAATATCGATAATTATGAAGGGAAAGTTTTTGAATTAGCTGGTAATGATATTTATTCTTATAAAGAAATGATGAAATTATTGCTAAGGGTAATAAATCAGAAAGCATTAATGATCTCAATACCAACTTATATAGCATATATAATAGCTTTTTTTATGGAATTTTTACCTCATCCATTATTAACCCGTGACCAAATTAAGTTGCTTAAATATCATAATGTTATTCACAAGGAAGAAAAATTGCTATATTTAAGTACGTTAAATATTAGACCGAAAACTATAGAACAAATTGTACCAATTTATTTAGAGTGTTTTAAGAAAGTATGAGCTCGAATATTATTTATAAGAATTTTTTAATAATAGTTTTACTAACCCTTATTTCTTGTAGTACTCAAGAAAAGGCGCAAATAATCTTGAATAATGATGACTCTTCTTTGAGAAAGCAAGATAGTTCAATAGATGATGCACCTATCTATCCTCAAGCTGCAGAGTTCAAGCATTATAAACTTCATGAAGTGTTATTTACTGATACTGTTGCTTCCCTTGCCAAACGTTATAATGTCTCACCGTATGATATTATAACTTTGAATAAATTAACTAAGCCTTATTATCTAGAGCCTGGAGAGGTAGTAAAGATACCAGTATACAATTCTCCAGATGAATTGTCAGCAGAATTAGATAGTTTGAATTCGCCTTCTGTAGAGGGTAATATGCATAAGCCTGATACTTTAGGAAATGAACCTAATAAAAACACTATTACAATCTTGCCTTCATTACCAAATTCTCAGTTGCAAGACTATGATTATTAATACTTCAAATTTATAGATATTTTTATGATTAATATTACTTTACCAGATGGAAATGTTCGTACCTACCAAGGAGAAATAAGCGGATTTGATTTAGCAAAAGATATTAGTCCCAGCCTTGCTAAAATTGCATTAGCAATTGCAGTTAATGATGAGCTTTTAGATCTTTCTACAATTATAGACAAGGATTCAAAAGTTAGAATTATTACACCTAAGGACAATGAAGGGTTAGAAATAGTCCGTCATGATACAGCTCATGTTTTAGCTCAAGCTATTAAAAATTTATTTCCTAAAGCACAAATTACTATTGGGCCAGTTATTGAAAACGGTTTTTATTATGATGTGTTACCGGAAAAACATTTATCTGAAGATGATTTGGTAAGATTAGAAGAGGAAATGCATAGAATTTCCGGGCAGAACTTAAATTTTAAGCGTGAGATTTGGAATAGAGATGAGGCGATTAAATTCTTTAAATCAATAGGGGAAGATTTTAAAGCTGAAATTATTGCATCTATACCAAGTAATGAGCCCATAAGTTTGTACCGTCAAGGAGATTTTCTTGACCTTTGCCGTGGCCCACATGCTCCATCTACCAAGCATATAAAGCATTTTAAATTAATGAAACTAGCAGGTGCTTATTGGCGTGGAGACAGTAATAACGTAATGTTACAACGTATTTATGGTACAGCCTGGGGTACTAAGGAAGAATTAGAGAATTATTTAACAATGCTTGAAGAAGCAGAAAAACGCGACCATAGAAAAATAGGTAGAGAATTAGATCTATTTCATATCCAAGAAGAAGCTCCTGGTATGATTTTTTGGCATGACAAAGGTTGGACAATCTTTAAGATTATGGAAAGTTTTATTCGGGATCATCTCAAAAAAAACGGATATATTGAAGTTAAAACTCCTATTTTATTAGACAAATCTCTTTGGGAGGCTTCTGGCCATTGGGAAAAGTTTCGTGAACATATGTTCATTTCCGAGTCTGAAGATAAAGTTATGGCTTTAAAGCCGATGAGTTGTCCATGCCATATTGAAATCTTTAAAATGGGAACTAAAAGTTACCGTGATTTGCCAATTAGAATGGCTGAATTTGGTTGTTGTCATCGCAATGAATCATCTGGTTCGTTACATGGGCTGTTAAGGGTCAGAGGGTTAACGCAAGATGATGGTCATATTTTTTGTACTGAAGAGCAAATTACTGATGAGACAATAGCATTTTGTAATTTGTTGACTCAAGTTTATCGTCAGCTTGGATTCACGGAATTTATGGTAAAGTTTTCTGATAGACCTGAAATTCGTGCAGGCTCTGATGAAGCGTGGGATAAGGCTGAGGAATTACTCAAAACAGCAGTTCGTGCTGCTGGCATCACCACTTCACTTAATAAGGGCGAAGGGGCGTTTTATGGGCCAAAATTAGAATTTGTGCTTAAAGATGCTATTGGCAGAGATTGGCAATGTGGTACTTTACAGGTAGATTTTATTTTACCACAAAGGTTAGGTGCAACTTATATTGGCAGTGATGGTAATAAACATATCCCTGTAATGTTACATAGGGCGATTTTAGGTACATTGGAAAGATTTATTGGTATATTGATTGAGCAGTATGAAGGTAAATTTCCTTTATGGTTAGCTCCGGTACAATTAGCAGTTTTAACTATTACTTCTGATGCTGATAAATATGCTGCACAAGTAAAAGATCAACTAGAGCAAGCAGGATATCGAACAATACTTGACATTTCAAATGAAAAAATTAATTATAAGGTTAGGCATCATTCGCTACAAAAGGTGCCATTTATTGTTGTTGTTGGTAAGCAAGAGATGGAGAAAAATACTGTTTCAGTTCGTAAATTAGGGTCAAATGACCAGGAAGTTACGAATTTATCTAAGCTTATAGAGCAATTAAATATAGAAAATAAATATTAAAGGAGTTTTGTATAGTTACTTCACCAAAAAATAATCATTTACCTAAATCCAACAGAGAAATTAACGTAAAACAAGTTAGACTTATCAACCATAATAGTGAAATGGTGGGTGTAGTAGATCTTGCTCAAGCTTTGAAGATGGCCGAAGAAGTGTCTCTTGATCTTGTAGAAATCGCCCCGCAATCTGATCCTCCAGTATGTAAGATCTTAGATTTTGGCAAATATAAATACGAGATAAAGAAAAAATTACATAATGCTAAAAAGAAGCAAAGAGTGGTGGCAATTAAAGAAATCAAATTGCGTCTTACCATTGGCGAGCATGATTTACAGGTGAAGTTAAAACATATGAGGAGTTTTATTGAAGAGGGTGATAAAGTAAAAGTTTCTTTAAAATTCCGTGGTCGAGAAATTACTCATAATGAATTAGGTATAAATCTAATGCAAAGGATAAAAAACGAACTATCGGATGTAGCAAAGGCTGAAATGGAGCCAAAAATCGAAGGTACTCAGGTTAACATGACTCTTGTTGCAAAATAGTCACATATTATTAATTTCACTTTTATTAACTTATAAAACTTCTTTACAATAATTAGTGAAATAATATATTAATGTAGGGGAAGCGCAAATTAATTACTGAATTTCTAAAAATATTTTGTGTTTTATTAATATTAATTAAAAAAGAGAGATTATTATGTCTATATTAAAAAAAGCAAGTACTGCTCTAGTATTAGTTGGATTATTGAGCTCATCTGCATTAGCTGATGCGCATCATCCTTCATCAAGCAACGAAGGTAAAATGGTATTTAAAGCTCGTTTGGGTTATTTAAATGTTCAAGCTAAAACTAGTGACCTTGAACCAGGTGACAGCCTAAAATTCAAAAATGGTTATACTGGTGATTTAGCACTCGGTTATTTCTTTACAGATAATATCGCTGTTGAAGGTTCTGTAGGTTATGGTAGAACAAAGTTAAAAGATGTTGATTTTGGTAATAAGAATATAAATCTTATTCCACTTACAGCTACTTTACAATACCATTTTATGCCAGAAGCTAGTGTTAGCCCATATGTTGGTTTAGGTTATTCTTACCAATTTACTAATGGTTCTCCAACCAACACAAAAATTAAAAATGGTGGTGGTGTTGTAGGTCAAGTTGGTTTAGATATTCCATTTAATGATACAATGGCTTTCAACGTTGATGTTAAATACACATATCGTGCACAACATAACATTAAAGTTACTGAACCAGGTGAGCCAGCTTATACAATTAAAAATAAGTTAACTACAACTGCAGTAACAGTTGGTGTAGCATTCCCATTCTAATTAATTTTAGAATTAGTTTAAAAAAGAGGGCTTTATGCCCTCTTTTTTGTTGCCTAAAATCTGTGAAATAAATTGACACTCTAATTTCGCTATAGTTATATTGTTAAGGCGATTAAAAATTATATATAAGAGGAGATTATGTTAACAATAAAAAAACTAACTATAGCTGCAGTTTTTCTAGGTGCAATAAGTTCGACTGCATTAGCAGATCAAATACATCCTTCTTCACATTTTAGTGAAGGTTTAGTGTCTGTTAAAATTAGAGGCGGATATATGATGGTAAATGATTCCACGTCTAATAATGCAAATGTTTCTGATACCTTTAAATTTAAAAATGGGTTTACAGGTGAGGCAGCAATAGGGTATTTCATTACTGATCATATGGCTGTTGAAGGCTCAGCGGGATATGGCATGACTAAAATGAGCGTTAATAATGTTCCTGCTGGTACAACTGCTCCTAATAAATCATCAGTTGGCCTTATTCCGATTACCGCGCTTTTACAATATTATTTTATTCCTGATGCAACAGTTAGCCCATATGTTGGAATAGGTGGATCTTATCAATTTGCAACTGGTGGTCCAAGTAATTTTAAAGTACAAAGTGGAGCTGGTTTGACCGGTCAAATCGGTTTTGATGTTTTATTTGATGATGTTTGGGGGTTAAATACGATAGGGTTTAATTTTGATGTTAAACATACCCATGATGCGCAACATAACATAAAAGTTTCAGCTCCTTATACTAATACAGGTAATGCTGTAACCGTTAAAAACAAAATGAGTACCACCACAGCTATGGCAGGTATTGTATTTCAGTTTTAATGTAAGTTAAGTTTAAAAAAGAGGGCTTTATGCCCTCTTTTTTTGTTAGTACACTAGTAAATATTACAATTGAAATATAATATTAATCTATATAAAATCTACCCTTTCTAACTTAATAAAGTATAAAAATGCGTGATTCTAAGGCTATAGCATGGATGATGTGGACATTAACGGTAGCTTTTTTTGCCTATCAATTCATTTTAAGGCTCTATCCCGGATTAATGATGAATGATATCATGCTTAAGTTTGATATTGATGCTACTGATTACGGTTATTTTGCTTCAATGTATTATTATGGCTATGCTGGTATGCAAATACCTATAGCATTACTTTTGGACAGATATGGGCCAAAACTTATTGTTTCTATATGTGCATTTATTTGTGCAGCTGCAACATTAACTGTTATATATGCTGATCAATGGATTATTGCATTATTAGGCAGATTTTTAATCGGAGCAGCCTCTGCCGTTGGTTTTTTAGGTGTATCTAAAGTAACTTCTATGTGGTTTGGGAGTAAAGATTATGGAAAAATGATTGGCTTAAGCTTTGCTTTAGGTTTAACAGGTGCTGTTTTTGGTGGTAGACCAGTCAGTAAGTTACTTGATATATTCGGTTGGCAAGACGTGTTGTTTTATGTTGCATTAGCAAGCGCTGTTTTAGCCGTATTGATAATGGTTTTTGTACGTAATCCTAATAATTTTGAATCTATAGAGGATGAAAGTATATTAAATAAACTCAAATTAATATGTATCAATAATAAGATTCTAATACTTGCTTTAGCTAGCTTTGTTCTAGTTGGTCCTCTTGAAGGATTTGCAGATGTTTGGGGAGTTACTTACTTAATGAAAGCATATAATATAACAAAACAAGATGCAGCCAGCTTAACATCATTTATTTTTATCGGCATGATTTTTGGTAGTCCAATTTTAACATTTTTTGCTCAAAGGTATAACGCTTATTACCAATTTGCCTTTTTTTCAGGAATTGTTATGGCAGTACTTTTTGTTTTGCTAATTATTGCTCATAACTACCTTAATTATTACATGATTGGGTTAATGATGTTTATTATTGGTATATGTTGTTGTTACCAAGTATTGGTGTTTACTATTGGTTCATTCATTATGCCTGGAGCCTTAACTGGGGTCACAATCGCTTTTTTAAACTGTATTAATATGTTAGGTGGTTCTTTCTTTCATACGGCAATAGGAAGAATTCTTGATTATTTATGGGTTGGTCAAATGGAGAATGGGGTTAGGGTATATGACTTAAGCTCATACTCTATCTCTATAAGTATTATACCTTTATTTTGTTTATTTGGTAGCTTACTATTTTTAACTATCAGTAGACATAAGATTCAATAAGTTTTTTCTAGTAATTAGGTAATTATAAGAAGATTCAAGATTTTTGGGTAAAGGCTCTAGATTATATAGGGATAGATAAGCATTGCCATAAATTTTTTCTGTTGGAATAAGTTTATTTTGTAAGCCGTATATACAGCCAGCAAAGATTATAGCACAAACCGCAAATGGGTTTGAATTAGCGGAAGCGACTCTATGTTCTATTCTTCTTTTACCACTTTCTTTTGCTGGGATACGTATAGCGACAGTGCGATTATTATTGCCCCATGATATAGTTGAAGGTGTTTCAATTGATGGTATATATCTATCATAGTCATCATTATTTGGAGCTAAGAAATACATTGCTTCTGGTAATGTGTGCAATAATCCTGCGACAACATGCTGAAGCAAAATTGGTTCTTGTTCGGTAGTTTTTTCAAATATATTTTGATGTTGGGAATTGAGGAAATTTAAATGTAAGTGTAACGCGCTGCCTGGCTGGTCGCTAAATGGTTTAGCTACAAAGGTAGCTCCTTGATGTTCTAAAATAACTTTTTTTATTAAATTTAGCTCTTCAATTTTTTTTATGATTTGGGTTGAAGGCGCAAGCTGAATTTCAAATTGGTTATCGCCGCTCTCTTTGGTTAGTTTGTAACGTAAGTTTTTATTCAATAAATGTTGTTCAATTAATTTAACATCTTTTGCGTTTTTGATATAAAATTCTATTTCTAAGCCAATTACAGGCTTGATAGCAAATTTCTCACCGAAAATCTGTATAAATTTTTTTATTAGAGATTTGAATTGTTTATCGGTGTATTGAATCATATTGAGCACGTAAGGCAAAAAAGGCTAATACCGCCCACAATAATAGGGGTAGGGCTATTGATAAAAGTGAGTTACTGTATTTCCATAGCCATAAACTTAAAGCTGGAATCATGCCGCCGAGTTGGGAACCAATGGAATAGCTAACTGATACAGCTGTATAACGCATTTTTACAGAAAATAAAGATTGTATCCAAGCATGAAATGGGGCTACAAACCAAGCTGTAAGTATGGCGAATATAACCTTAAGTAAGATTATATAAGCAATATCATTAAGCTGGATAAGAAAAACTAAAGGTAGTGCGCAAACAACAACTGTGCTTGCTGCATAGCGCATTGAATGTTGAAAAGTAATTTTATCAGCTAAATGTCCAAAGACTGGTAATAAGAGCATATAAATTAATGTGGTGCAAAAGTTTATTAACATAACGACTGATGTGGTAAAAGAAGTAACCATTGGTAAAAAAGAGATGAGTAGAACAGTATGAAAGTTATAAAGTGCACCAAAAAAACCGGAAACTGTTATTGCTTGTAAGAGAGGTTTGTAATTTTTTATGATAGTATTAGTGTTAATTGCTGGAGTGTCCTTATAAATAATAAATTCCGGTGTTTCAGAGACATATTTACGTATATAAAGACCAATTAAGCCTGTGATAAACCCTAAAATATATGGTAAACGCCAATATTCAATTGGTAATTTTGAAATAAGGGTCGTAATACCAGAAGCTGCTAAAATACCACTTACTGTATATGCGCAATATAGCCCACTTAAAAGGCCTTTATTTCCTTGATTAGTATGTTCGAGAACAAAAATTGCTCCTCCGTTATATTCTCCTGCAACAAAAAATCCTTGCATAATTCTGCACAATAACATTCCGATTGGCGCCATTATCCCTATATCGTTATAAGTAGGTAGGAGCCCAGTTAACCCAGTAACGCAGGCCATGCCTGTAATGCCAACAACTAATCCTTTTTTACGACCATGTTTATCACCTATAGCTCCAATAACTAGTGCTCCTATAGGGCGTATTAGTATGCCTATAGGTAGGCTGATAAAAGTAAGTATAATAGCGTTGATTTTACTCATTTCTGGCAAAAAAACTGACACTAGGATAGGAGTCATGAACCCATATAATGACATATCATAATATTCAAGTGCTGTGCCAATCATTGCAGCAACTCTATGGTTATGTTTAAGCTTTTTTAACATATGGTGTAAATTTTTATTTAATTTGGAGTATAAACAAGCTTTTGATAGAAGTATACGATAAATATTATTAGGCTAAGTAGTTAAGTATTTTTACAAAAAACTTAATATTTAGTATTTTATTTATGAGCTGCTTATAGTTTATGGTAAGTAGTATAGTATTGTTGCTGAAAATCTGCTGTAACAATTAAATTATTAATTATTTAAAATTTGTTGCTTGTAATAATTGGAATTCTAATTATAGTGCATTAAAATTACTTTCAATCCATATGTTAATTAAAGCTAAATGAAAGTTGTTGAGTTATAAGGTGAAATTTATAAAAATTATTGCATTATATTAATAATTGTGTATAATTTGTTGAACATAAACCAAATAGTATTAGAGAAATAGGTGCCAACAACACGTGAAAAATCATTAACCAGGCCTAAAAGAAAATCTCCATTAGAAATTACTGCTGCAAATTTAAAAACATACCTAGATGATCTTGGAGTTAAAGCTGCAACCACAGCTTTTAGAAAACATGTATACGCACCCCTAACAGGAATAACAAAAGTACCTGTACATGATTATTTTTTAGGAGTTTATACCGATGGCGAAGAGGGATTTCTTATCGCTACTCATGGATTAAGTGCGCCATTGTATAACTATCTAGCTGTGAATGCTCCTAAGCATATATTTATCTTTTCTAAGGATTTTGGGTATGCGGTCTATAATGAGCAGGCTAACATAACAGATTTTGGGCCAGCATTATATAATTATACTGCTCGTGCCTTTAACCAACCATTTAGTGTGATGGATCCAATTGATAATTTGGTGCCTTTCGTACTTACATATGCTAACCCTCATCCTCCAACTGTTAATATAGAAACGGCAGTTCCTGCCTTAAGAAATCAACTAATGAATTATTATGGTGATTGGAAAACTGTAAAGGCGTCGGCAAAAAAAATAGGTGAAACATACTGTGTTTTTTTAGATACTTATAATCAAACAGATGCGGACCCTAGAGAAGTATTTCATACAGGTCTTGATTTAGGAGGGGCAATTATGGTTTTGCCTTTAGCTTTATTTATAACTTTTCGTACTCAGCACGTAGCTCAACATTCTCTCAGTGCGAACGCAGCAGTTGCTGCAGGTATAATATTAACATATCATGTTGGAGCGTTCGCCAATTTTGTGGCAAGAAGTGCTGTGGAAGTGTTAATAAAACTACCTTTAAATACACTTTATGATTGGTATAATTCTGTTTCTGTTGAAAATGATTTAGTTGAGAACGAGCCTAATTCTACCGCGTTAGTGATTTATAACCCAGCTTCTCATAGTGATGAACAAGCAGAAAGCAATTTATCAAGGCTACAAGTCAGTGCCAATGGGAATTTACTTCCCATTACACCTATTCGTGTGAATTTTGATTTTTCTGGTCAAGGTTTGGATATATCTCATATTCATCCTTTTATATTAGTGGCGTTAATGCATAATTTAAGGCCATTAGGTCCTGTGCCTGGTTCTAAAGTAATCATGAATTCTGCAATGTTGTTGCCATATTTATTAGATGGAGCTTCTTCATATGATGAGCTAGTATGTCGCGTTGAAGAACCAGATCAACTTCCTATTTGCTTAGTTGGTGCTTTTCTCTCTTTAGAAAGTTCTGTACAATAATATTTTTTATCATTTTGCCATTTTTCTTGCTTTGTCATCTAACATATCTTAACTTAACTTTGGATAACTAACAGATTATTACCAATGAATAAAAGCTCTATAATAAAAATATCAGAATATAATCCTGAAGGTATGATTTACGGTTTTGTTAGTAAATCCTTACTTGGGTCAAGCTTTTGCTATACCTGGAAACGAGCTAAAGATCCAAATGCTTTTAATAATCGTCAGCTTGTTTTGAACGCTTTAGGGACTCCTGAGAAGCAATTATCTATGCTATTGCAAGTACACGGTACTAAATGCATAAAAATAGAAGATGTACCAGAGCTAGGGCAAGAGATTGAAGCAGACGGACAGGTCACTACAAATAGTAACATAGTGTTAGCTATTAATACTGCGGATTGTGTGCCAGTGTTATTTTATGATAGCGATCATAAAATAATAGGAGCATGTCATGCTGGATGGCGGGGCGCATTAGCAGGGATTCTGCCTTCTACAATTAATAAAATGCTTGATAATGGCGCTAAACTTGATTCTATTGAAGCAATTATTGGTCCTTGTATTCATCAGCAATCTTATGAAGTAGATATTAATTATTATAATGAATTTATAAAAGAAGATTTATTAAATAAAAAATTTTTTATAAACTCTGTTAAACCTAATCATTATATGTTTGATTTACCTGGTTATGTGATTAATAAATTAAGAGCGTTAGGTATAACTAGAATTTATAATAGTGATTTGGATACCTTAACTAATGAAGACAAATTTTTTAGTTATAGACGTTCTACTTTAAGAAACCAGAAATTAGATGGAGACGTATTGTCTGTTATTGGGTTGAAATAATTCTATGTGGAATAAGTTACTATTACGTGATTACAATAAATTTTGGCAACGAACGTGTAAGATTCTTACTGCCTTATCTATAATCAGCTTTATTGTAGCGCTAATTTATATTTTTTTATATTCTCCGCAGGATTATCAACAAGGTAATTTAGTTAAGATTATGTATGTTCATGTACCTTGTGCTTGGATGGCACTTTTTATCTATAGCTTGATGGGGATATTTAGCCTTAGCTTTTTAATATGGCGTAATCAGATGCTAGATATTATTGCAAAAAAAGCTGCAATTATTGGTTTTGGGTTTTGTATCGTTACTTTAATCACAGGTTCGCTTTGGGGCAAGCCTATTTGGGGAGCATGGTGGGTTTGGGATGCAAGATTAACTTCTATGTTGATTTTGGCTTTTATTTATTTCAGCTATATTGCTGTATGTTTAGGGTTAAATAAATCTCCTATTCCATCAGATATACCAGCAGTCCTAGCGATTGTTGGGTTAATTAATATTCCTATTGTAAAATGGTCAGTAAATTTATGGACAACCCTTCATCAACCTGCTAGCATTTTTCGTATAGATGGACCTACAGTTCATTCAACAATGTTATTACCGCTAATGTTGATGTTTTGTGGCTGTATGTCCTATTTTTTTGCGCTATTGATTATGCGTGTCGAAACTGAACGAATGCAAAGAAAAAGTTTGCGTTTGCAATATAATTTTATTAAAAATTAATTTTTTGAACTATAATTTAAGAATTAAATTATGACTTATGTAGTAACTGAAGCTTGTATAAAATGTAAGTATACTGATTGTGTAGAAGTTTGCCCTGTAGACTGTTTTTATGAGGGTAATAATATGCTAGTGATTAATCCTGATGAATGTATAGATTGTGGAGTTTGTGAACCAGAATGCCCAATTGAAGCAATTAAACCTGAATCAGAGGAATTAGTAGAAGCAATTGAAGTTAATCGTAAATATTCAGCTATATGGCCACAAATTACTACTAAAAAAGATCCTTTACCAGAGGCAGATAAATATAAAGATGAGACTGATAAATTTGAAAAATATTTCGAAGAGAACACATAGCATTGTATTTTCTTATATATTCAGATGTTGGTGGTGGCTTAATATTTTTCTTATTAGTTTTCTTCTATCATTTTCAGCATATTCAGCAGAAATCATTACTGATGAAGAAGTTGAAACCGTAATAAAGCAAATATCTAGACCTATTATTTTGGCTGCAGGAATAAATCCTGAGGATATAAAATTTTATATTATATTAGATAAAGAGGTTAATGCTTTTGTTTATGGTGGCCGTAATATTTTTATTAATACAGGATTGATTAGCTTATTTAACGATCCAGATGTATTAAAAGGAGTAATAGCTCACGAGCTGGGCCATATTACAGGAGGCCATATTGCACGACGCGAAGAGCAGATAAAGCAGTTGTTACCTAGTTTTCTTTTTACAAACCTTTTAGGAATAGCTGCAATGGTTGGTGGAGCTGGAGAATTAGGTAGTGCGCTTTTATCTGGTTCCTCTCATAGTTTAGAACGTAGCATGCTTCGACATTCACGTGAGAATGAATCATCAGCTGATCAAGCTGCTTTTCAATATTTATATCGTTCACATAATTCCAGTGCTGGTTTAGCTAAGCTTCTTCAATATTTTCAAAGTCAAAGTCGTCGTTTTGATCAAATTAGTCCTTATGTTAGAACGCATCCTATTGATAGAGAGAGAATTAGTGCTGTTAAATTAAGTATGGTTAATTTTCCTGATAATTATCAGTCATCATTGGCTGAAAAAAAACAATATGGAATGATAGTAGCGAAATTAAGAGGTTTTATTGAGCCAGTTGATTATATTTTAAAAAACAACCAGTCAGATCTTGATCAAATGGCAAGGCAATATGAGCTCGCTGTTGCTTTGTTTAGGAAACCTAATTTAAATGCGGCATTAATAAAGATGAATGAATTAATTTTGGCAGAACCTAATAATCCTTATTTTTACGAGTTAAAGGGGCAAATGCTTTTTGAAAATGGGCGCATTGCTGAAGCAGTGCGTGCTTATAAGGAAGCAGTTAACTTATTTCCCACTTCTTCTATAATAAAATTAGAATATGCAATTGCTTTAATTAATGATAATTCTGGAAAATCAAATTCTGAATTGCAAGAAGCAGTAAAAATACTACAGTCTATAGTTTATAAACAGTTAGATAGTCCTTTAATATATAGAAATCTAGCTATTGCATATGGAAAACTTGGTAATCTAGCCTATAGTAATTTGATGCTTGCTGAGGGGGCAATATTACAAAATAACTATAGCGAAGCTAGAAAATTTATTTATAATGCAAAAAAGTATGCTAAAAATGATAAAAAAGTGCTATTGAAAATAGAAGATGTACAAAGGGCACTTGATGAAAGTGAAGATAATTAATTTAAGGGATCCATTTTATGAAAAAAATTTTTAAAAATTACAAAACAGCTATTTATTTCGTTTTAGGAATTGCTGCAATCGCTTTAGTTGGAGCAAGGGAGCAGTTAGGTGGTTTTTTTAAAGGGTCTTCTTCTAAAGATGAAATTAAAGAAGTTGTACGTGAGTTTATCAATGACAACCCTGATGTAATTGTAAATTCTGTTATGAAAATGCAAGAACGAAAAATGCAAGAAATGCAGCAAAAAACTCAAGAAGTAGTAAAAGAAAATAAAGCTGCATTAGAAAGTAGCGATACTCAACCATTTGCTGGTAATAAAGATGCACAATTTGTTGTGGTGCAATTCTTTGATTATCGTTGTGGTCACTGCAAACATTCTAATAAAGATCTTAATAAATTTTTAGCAGATTATCCTGATAGTAAAATAGTTTATCGTAATCTGGCAATTCTAGGTCCTGAGTCAGTAAAAGCTGCGCAAGCTGCGTTATCTGTGTATAAATTATACCCTGCATCATTCAAAGCTTTTCATGATGATTTGATGAGTGCATCAGTGATTAATGATGCAGAACTTAACAAATTATTTGTTAAATACAATATGGATCAAGCTAAAATAAACCAAGAAATGCAATCTGAAGCTATACAGAAGGTTTTAGAAGAAAACAAAGAATTAGCTATGAAACTTGGTATGAGAGGGGTTCCAGCCTACATTATTAATGGAGAATTTACTCCTGGCCAAGTAAATTACGATGTGTTGAAAGCTAAGAAAGAAAGTATGGGCCAAAAGCCAGCTAACTAGAAAGTTTTAAACAATAAATACTTGACTAGCGAGATTAAATCGCTTATGTATACATTTTACATTTTAAAAGTTTGTTTCAAAGGAATCGATTATGTCTAGGCGTTGTGAATTAACGGGTAAAGGTGTATTAGTTGGAAATAAAGTTTCTCACTCTAATCGCAAAAGTAAAAGAACATTTAGACCTAACTTACAAAATTTTAGTTTATATAGTGAGATTTTAAATCAATCTATAAAATTACGTTTAGCTACTAATACTATTAGATCTGTTGATGTTAATGGTGGGTTAGATAGTTTCTTATTAAAGAAAGCAGATAAAGATTTGACTCCAGAAGCTATTGTGTTAAAGAATAGAATAAAGAAAGTCCAACAAGAAAAAAATCAAGTTACGGCATAATTAGGATAAAGCATTATGAAACCAGATATTCATCCACCATATCATCAAATTACTGTTAAAATTTCAAACAGTAAAGATAGTTTTATCACATATTCTTCAATTCAAGAGGAAGAATTAATAGTGGATGTTGATTTTAGGAAGCACCCAGCCTGGACTAAAAAAGGTATTAGCCAAGCTAATGCTAATAGTGCTAAAGTTAGTAAATTTAATGATAAATTTGGTAAATTGTTTAATAATAGCTCCCCAGCTGAATAAACAATATTTTATCGATACTTGCGATTGAAATACATATAATTATTCTTCTTAGCATTTACTATAATTAAGATTTTTAAGTATATAAATCAACTTACCTGTGACAAAACTCTCTAGAGAATTTTTTAATCGCCCTACTTTGAAAGTTGCTCAAGACCTATTGGGTAAGATTTTAGTTTTCGGTAATCATCGTGCCATAATTACAGAGACAGAGGCTTATGTTGGTATAGATGATCCTGCTTGTCATGCATATAGAGGACGTACTAAACGTACAGAGGTGATGTTCGGTCCACCTGGCTATTCCTATGTCTATCTAATTTATGGAATGTATTATTGTCTAAATTTTATCACTGAGGAAGAAGGCTTTGCTGCAGGAGTATTAATTAGAGGAGCAAAGTTGCTAACCGAACCTTATCTTAATTTAAATGGGCCAGGAAAATTATGTAAATTTTTACAAATCACCAAGCAGCATAATGCTATTGATATCGTTGAGTCTGATAATTTTTATGTTTTAGACCAAAACGTTATGCTTACTTATAAAATTACTCCTAGAATAGGTATAAAACAAGGCACAGATAAGTTATGGCGCTTTTTATCCACTACAATTCTAGAATAAGTTTATTTATAAATTTCCTTTTTAATAGATGGGCTTAAATCAATATTTAATTCGCGTAATTGTTTAATATCTACTATTGAAGGAGCTTTCATCAATAAATCTTCGGCTTTTTGATTTAGAGGGAATGCAATAACTTCGCGAATATTTGGTTCATCAGCAAGCAACATTATCATACGGTCTACTCCGGGTGCTAAACCACCATGAGGAGGGGCTCCATACTTAAATGCTTCAATTAAAGCACTGAATTTTTTTTGTACTGCTTCTTTATCATAACCGGCTATTTCAAAAGCCTTATACATTATGTCAGGACGATGATTACGAATGGCTCCACTTGATAGCTCTATACCATTGCAGACGATATCATATTGAAAAGCTAGAATCTTGAGATAATCTTCTTGGTTTTTAGCATTAATTAAAGTTTCCATTCCTCCTTGGGGCATAGAGAAAGGATTATGACTAAAATCAATTTTTCCAGTTTCTTCATTGATTTCATAAAAAGGAAAATCTACAACCCAACAAAATTTGTAACAATCCTTTTCAAGTAAGTTTAATTCATGCCCTAATTGAATTCTTACCTTCCCAGCTAATTTGGCTGCTTCTAAAACAATATTACATGAGAAGAAGACTGAATCACCATTATTGATTTTACTGATTCTTTTAAGCTGATCTAATTGTTGTTCATTTAAGAATTTAGCAATAGGCCCTTTTGCAGAACCATCTTCTGCAAAGGTAATGTAAGCAAGGCCAGCTGCACCATTTGCTTGAGCAAATGTAATCATTTTATCAAAGAAGCTACGCGGTTGATTTGCAGTCATTGGTGCTGGTATCGCACGTACTACATGACCTTTTTTGATATTATTCGCAAAAATGGCAAACTCGCTATCTTTGAATATCTCGGTAACATCTGAAATAATAATAGGATTGCGTAGATCAGGTTTATCACATCCATACATTAACATCGCATCTTCGTATTTAATGCGAGGGAATGGAGTTGGTGTTACGTGTTTATTAGAAAATTTAGTAAAGCAATTATATAAAACTGGTTCGATGGTAGAAAAAACATCTTCTTGAGTTACATAAGACATCTCGATATCTAGCTGATAAAATTCTCCAGGAGAGCGATCTGCTCTTGAATCTTCATCTCTAAAACATGGAGCAATTTGAAAATACTTATCAAATCCGGAAACCATTAGTAATTGTTTGAATTGTTGTGGTGCCTGAGGTAAGGCATAAAATTTTCCTGGATGTAAGCGGCTTGGTACCAAAAAATCACGAGCTCCTTCAGGGGATGAAGAGGTTAAGATAGGAGTTTGGAACTCAACAAATCCTCGTTCTTTCATTTGAATCCGTAAAAAATCAATGAGCTGCGAACGTAAAATTATATTTTCATGTAATTTCTCACGTCTTAAATCAAGGTAACGGAATTTTAACCGTAATTCTTCGGCTGGAAGTTCTTGGTCGCTGTTTACTTGAAATGGTAGAACTTCGGATAATGATTCAATTATAAATGATTCAGCTACTACTTCAATTTCGCCAGTAGACAAAGATTTATTGGTCGTATCCAGAGAACGTGCTACTACCTTACCAGTTATAGTGATAACGCTTTCAACTCTTGCTTCTGCAGCTTGCTCTAATAAATTACTTTCTGGATTAATTACAATTTGGGTTAAACCATAGTGATCACGTAGATCGATAAACAAAACATTACCGTGATCACGTTTACGATGAATCCACCCTGATAATTTTACAGTTGTTCCAACGTAATTTTTATCTAATTGTCCACAAGTATGTGTTCTAAACTGATGCATTAGCTTGCCATTAAGTAAGTTAATAAATTTAACATGCATTTATACCTGAAAAAATTAATAATGCCAATATTAGTTTTGTGATTTGACATCTTCACATTTCTAAATTACCATTTGTTATAGCTTTTTTAATAATTTAAGTAGGGGGTAAAAGATGAGTTTTGGTAAAGAATTAGGAAAAATTTGGGCTAAAGCAAAGGAAAAAGCACACAGTGCTGGTAGAGCTTTGGGTGAATCATGGGAGCAGGTTAGTGAGGATGCTAGTAACGCATGGCACAAAGGAAAAGCTTGGATCCACACAATGACTAAGTCAGAAGCAACTCCTACTGTAGAACCAACTTCTACTCCAGAAGCAACTCCTACTCCAGAATCTACACCTACGCCAACACCTAAAGTGGTGCTAGTTGATGCAGACTTGTTACCCACTGCAGAAGAGCCTATAATAGTTGCGGGAGCAACAGCTACTCCTCATCCTGATGAGCATTCTGAATTATAGTTGCTATAAAAAATAAATAGTAATTTCTAGCAGTTTGTATGAACACCATCTAAAAACTTCCAAAGTAGCCTGGCGCCTTCTATGGCGCCATCAAAGGCTTCTTCCTGATCTTCAGGAGATAATTTTTCAATTAAACCTAAGCATTCTTCCGAATGCCATTCATCTGCGGTTATATGGACATTAAAGAATTTTAATCCTTCTGTGCTGATTATGTTATAAAATTCCTTTAAACCAGCAATTTTCGATTTAGCTATTTCAGGTACTTGTCTCTCATAAGCATATAAAGCTCCAAGTCCTTTTGCATAAGATGTTCTAGCTAATTGGAAAAAACCTTCTATTAAGTTATTGGTATTATCAAGCTTAGTTACATTTTTTACTTCTTCTCTTGTAACACCAAGGCTTTCAGAAAAACGTAACCAAAGTTCCGGATGATTTTCTTCACCTTTTTCTTCTTCGGTTAAGTTTCCAAGTAATACTTGCCTAGAAGAAATATCATCGCATTGAGAATGGATAGTACTTATATAACGAGGAAAGGCTTCTACGTGATGATAATATTGTTTGGCATATTCTTGAAGGGTTTCTTTAGATAGTTTTCCTTCTGACCAAGCTTGATAAAACTCATGTTTTAAAAGATGAAGCTTATCTAGAGCAGTATGTAAATTTTCAATATTATTCATATGTACCTTCAATTAAGTTTTGTAATTTAAGCTGTAACATTAACTTTTATAATTGTAAATTATGTTATTTATAAATAAATTATTTAATCAGATAAATGTGTTAATAATAATGAAGCGTTAATTAGAAAGTGACCAATAAAATAAAACAAGATTTAGCAGCTGCTTATCAAATTCTAGCATATCTTGAGTTAGATGATCATACTTATACTCACCTATCAGCTCGGTCAGAAGATCCGGAGGCATTTTATATTTATCCTTTTGGTTTGCGCTTTGAGGAAGTAACTGCTGATAATTTAATGAAAATATCGTTAGAAGGCAAAGTGATAGAAGGTAAGGAATATCAATATAATAATACTGGTTATATTATTCATGGCAACATTTATCAAGCTCGTCCTGACATTCAAGCAGTTTTTCATTTACATACTCCCGAGATTGTAGCGGTTTCCTCATTAAGAGAAGGTTTATTACCAATTAACCAATGGGCGCTACATTTTTATCAAGGCATTGCTTATCATGCTTATAATTCTCTAGCGTTAGTAAAGCAACAAGGACAGGATTTGATTAAGGACTTAGGACAAAAATTAGTTATGTTATTACGTAATCATGGATCAATTACCTGTGGACGTACGATCCATGAAGCAATGTTTTATACCTATCATCTATCATTAGCATGTAAGGCCCAATGTCAAACTTTAGCTATGAATAGAGAGATCATTATTCCTGACCATGAAATTTGTCAGAGATCAGTACGAGATTTGCTGTCGTTTGAGTCAGATCTTGGACAACGAGATTGGGAAGCTTGGCTTAGATTGATAAATAGAATAAAAAAGTAATTATCTAAAAGAATTAATTTGATCAAGCCAGCTACTTTCATTAAAGTAAGCTCTGGCTTTGGTTATTAATCCATTTTCAACTTCACAATAATTTATTACTGAAAGAATATATGGTTGATTTTGTGCTTTAATCCCTGATTTATCAGTTTTTATATATTTACCTTTTACAGTGATTAATGCAGCACCATGTTTGCCATCTTCACTCATCATAATTATTGGGTCGCAAACTAATTCATGGTAATGTTTAGTAGCATATTTTATATATTCTATAAATGCTTTTTTACCTTCAGTTTTATCGAAATTCATTTCGTGTATAATATCATCGCTAATTAATGAAAATAAATTTTCTAAATCAGCTTCATTAAAAAATTTATAGAATTCACTCATTAAATTTTTTGCGTTTTTTTGACCCATTTCCTACCTTTTTATTATATTAGAATTCATAATTTAGTTTTATAATGTCCCTTTTTTCCTTTAAAGGGTGCTGCAATGTATTGGTGAATAGTATAGTGGCCTCGATAAGTTCGATATAAAATAGTGCCAGCAAGTTTATTGATGGATTCTAAGCATAAATTAAAAGTATCGATCGCTAATTCTGATTTTAAAAAGTGATTTTCTTTATTCGGAAAAACTTCCACTTGGTTTAGGTGACCCCAATTTTTACCATCATAAACATATGCTCTGAAATATCCTTTATTCCCTGATTGGTAATATGTTTCTGCAGTAAAAAGAAAATTATTTTTATTCTCTATGTAAGGAGCAAGCAAGACATCGCCATTCTTAGGTGTATAGCTATCATGGTCTTGTAAGTATGTTTTACCACTTAGAATCAAAGATTCAGTTTTTTTGATTTTCCCACGCATTCTTTAGATTATTAGGTAGTTTTATTAAAATATCTCTACCGATTAAGGTCGGATAAGTTCCACCACTGACGAATTTCATAGGTGAGTAATCATCATTGCCAAGCCATACTCCAACAACGTAATTATTAGTATAACCAAAAAACCAAGCATCTCTAAAATCTTGTGAGGTGCCGGTTTTACCACTAATTTTAACTTTCTTATTTTTAGCACCTTTAGCAGTACCTGTCTCTACCGCATAAGATAATAATTGATCCATTTTTACAATAGCTTCTTCATTCATAACTTGTTTAGGAGTGGTATGAGGTCTGACATATAAAAATTCCCCAGTATGTGCATTACGAATATATTGAATAGCGTGTGGGTTAGAAACATAACCATGATTTGCTATGCTCGCATAGGCAGAAGTCATTTCTAATAATGTTAATGAAGCTGTACCTAAAGCCAAACTTAAATTTGGTTCTAGAGCTGTTTGGATACCTAGATCGTGAGCTAAATTAATAATATTTTTTACACCAATTTCATCAGTTAATTTTACAGATATTGTATTAATCGATTTTGCAAAAGCTTCCTGGATACTTATTAATCCTAAGAAGTTACGATTAAAGTTTCTTGGACTCCATCCATTATAATTTACAGGTGCATCTTTAATCAGATCTTGAGGAGTACGTTCGGTCTGCATAGCTGCTGCATAAACGAATAATTTAAAAGCAGAACCAGTAGGTCTAAATGCTTGTGTAGCTCTGTTAAAAGGACTTGTATTAAAGTTTCTACCTCCGACCATAGCTAATATTTCTCCACTAGGAGTCATCACTATTATTGCTCCTTGACCTACTTTTCTTGTTTCGTGAATTTGGTCTATGTAATGTTTGAAAACCCCTTCAGATAATCGCTGGATTGGTAAATTTAGAGAAGTTTTTACTATTAAATCATAAGTTTTATTTCCTACATATTGTTCTACCTGCTCATAGATCCAGTCAGTGAAATAATGATGACGCATGCTGCCCATCATACTGGTTTCTAAGCGTACAGGCTTTTTGCTTGCTTCATTTAGTTCTTGTTTATTAATGTAGCCATCTTCATACATATTAAGAAGAATTTGATAGGCTCTTTCTCCAGATAATTTCATATTATTAGTGGGAGAAAATTTTGTTGGAGCTTTAAGCAATCCTGCGATAATAGCAGCTTCATAGAGATTTAGATCTTTAATATTTTTTCCGAAGTAGTATTTAGCAGCAGCATCTATCCCATAAATTCCTGAACCAAGATATACCCTATTTAAATAAATAGCTAAAATTTGTTGTTTTGAATATTTCTGTTCTAATTGAATTGCAAGCATTGCTTCTTGAATCTTTCTTTTTAAGGTACGAGTAGGGCTTAAGAAGACGATTTTTGCTAATTGTTGTGTTATCGTGCTGCCACCTTGCACTGTATGCCCGGCTTTTAAGTTAGCATAGGCAGCTCTTATTATGCCCCATACATCAACTCCGAAATGGTCAAAAAATCTTTTATCTTCAGTAGCAATAACTGCATTACGTAAGTTACGAGGAATTTGATGATAATCTATGTATTTACCATAAACATCCCCATAAGTAGCTAATACAGATCCTTTATCATCTAAAATAATTACCTTATGAGCCGTTCTTACTTCTTCAAGTTTACTAATGTCAGGTAAATCGTGAAATATATACAATAAATATCCAGCAAAGATCGTGCTTGACCAAAGTCCTATGACTATCAGCCATTTTAAAAATATGAGAGGGGCAAAAGTAATTTTATTTTCGCCTTGAGTATTATTGGTATTTTCCATAAATATATATTAAGCTTCAATGCGATATATTATAGAGTATATTATTGGTAATGAGAAGTGAAATGAATAAAACTGAATTCCATAAACTAGCAGATAACGAAATTAATTATTTATTTTCGATAATTGAAGACCAGGATAAAGGGATGATTTTGGATGCGGATATTCTTGATGAAATTTTAACTATAACTTTACCTAATAATAAACAATACGTTATTAATAAACATGGTTATGTACAACAGATTTGGTTATCTTCTCCAGAAACAGGAGCTTATCATTTTGATTATGATAAAAACCAGCAACGTTGGTTAAATGGACGTGGTAATGAATTAAGGGATTTGCTGAACAAAGAGCTTACAAAATATTTGATTATTAAATTTTAATAGTAATAGTATTTATAAGTCTTTACAGTAAAAAAAACCGCTAATAAATTGATTACCGAGCATTTGATATTTTTTTAATGTACCCCAGCGTTTATATCCTGCTCGCTCATATAAATTGATAGCTGCATCTAAGTCTGACCTTACGCTAAGTTTTATAAGTTTGAAACCTTTTTCGCGTGCGTAGCTTTCAGAAAACTCTAATAACTTTTTAGCTATACCAAAATTTCTTGCCCATGGTACAACAAAATGATTGTCCACTGTAACAGCAAAGAATGAAGTGTTATTTTTAGGAGAAAATAATAGCTGAAGTGAGCCAACAATGGTGTTATCGAGTCTTGCTACAATTAATTGACGTTCCGGTACGATCATTATGCCTTTAAAATAGGCTTCCATATCATGCCTTAAAGGAGGTTGCCATTGTTTAAAACCAATTGTAAAGCCAAAAGTATCGATCATAGTGGCTTCTGTCACATCACATAAATCGATAAGATCTTTTGAATCGAGGCTGTCTAATTTTTCAATTACTACTTTGACCATGATATTAAAAAGTTTTTAATTTATATACCTAATTATATTATTCAATATTCAATTAGTTAATAATATTTTTAAGTAAATAAAGATATTAATATATATCATAGTGATAAATAAGGATCATAATGATCCTTATTTATCAAATACATAGAATTCAGAGTTCGGTTTTTTCGTACTCGGTAGTTACCCCTAATGGGAGTGTTTGAGGTACATCTCCTAATGAAGAGGGCATTGACGATAGTTTATCGAGCAAATCTTGTTTTTGTGATATTGTATTATTTACATCAATTGCTACTAGGTCAGCAATTACTGAAAACTTAAACCATTCAGCTATGTTATCTAAGCTAAATAAATTGGCAGTAACACCATTTTTAAGTATATCTATAGCGTTATCTATAGCCGTTCTAAATCCTGTTTCAAAACCGTAATAAATTATAGGACTATGGGAAGGATTTGGTCCGTTATTAATAACTATAGCTTTTCCTTCTCTAGTGCATCCATTTTCTTGGCAGTTTTGTACTGTGCCATGTAGCGCATGGACTTCTTCCTCTAGGGCAGTATCTAAATAAAATGCTCCTATAGCGCTTGTGACTATACTATATCCAGCCACACTGCACGAAAGGAAACTATGAACAATACTTTTTTCAACAGCTTCTATTTTTCCAACAATATGAATTGGTGATGATATAACCGGTCCAATAGTTACAACATCAGCTAAGCAAGCAGCAGAAGTTGCTACAACATCTACAGTTCTTACTACATTGACATGCGTAACTAAATCTAATGTTGTCATAGCAGTGCTATTCTCTGTTGAGTTATAAAAAAATTCGGTTAGTGAATTTAAAGGTTCACAAAGAAAATTAGAAATAAAGCTAACATCTGTAGAATTTTTTAAACCATTACAGAATTGTGGTATAACATGTACATTTCTTGCTCTATAATACCACGTACTTAATGTGCCAATAGTAGATGATATTGCTACCACTTGCAGGGACCAAGCTAATGAGTTAAAAGTTGGGTAGGAATTTGCCATTTTTTTCTCCTTAATTTAATCATGTTGATCTACTAGTGTCTCGTTTACTCCCACAATGTCCATTTGGTTTGGAACATTATCGTTTATAGGATGCACGCTGGCGCTATTATTGTTACTAGACTGTAAATCTCCATCTGGTGTAGTAGAATTAACTGCATTAGACGTATAAGTTTTATATGGCACATATACAAAACCGACTGCAAAACTAAGGGCGGTACCTACTACAAGGCCTACTTTAGAAGCTGCATATAAATTAGCATTTTGTGATAAAGAAACTTTTAATAATTCTTCCCCTATTTCTACTGTATAGGCGCATCCGTAAGGATTTAGGTTATAATAATTACATACTTCATAACCCAAATTATTTATCGAGCCAATTATAGGATTTCCACCTTTTATTGAATATTTTACAGCACCTCCCACTATCCCGCCTAAATATTGTGTATTAACTTGACACTTTGTGGCATACTCTCTTATAGCAAAACTTACAAAAGCTGCTCCTACACCTGTAGCAGTAGAAGAGGCAATATTAGGTAAACCTAATACAACCATAATGCCGATAGTAGCAACTCCTTCGATTAATCCGGCTTTTTCTGCACTGCTAACTAAGATATTGCCAATATCCTCCAGGGAGCATTGTTTGCTCGGTGTTTCTTCAACCTTTGCAAAAGGTGTAACAGTGTTTATACTTACTTTTCTAGGATTAGTATCGATAGGATCTTTATTAAATTTTTTTCTACTCATGGTTCGTCTCTATATTTAAATTTTTATAATACAAAAGTCATTATTGACGTTTGCGCTAAGATTGTTATGTAAATTTGATTTATTTAAATTTTATGTACACGCTTAGCGTGCAATATGAGATGTAATCGCCCACACAAGGCGGTAGAGGAGAAAACAAAAATGTAAAGTGACAGTGTTAGTCATTTTTAAGATTTTCTAATTAATTATTTTTAACGAAAATAACATATAATAATTTAAACATCAAGTATAATATTAACAAAAATATAAATTTTTTAGCAGTACCAACTTGACATTGTAATATTACTATATTAATTTTCATTTTGAAATTTATTCACCAGGGGTGCTAGTTATCATTTGCTTAATTGGCTGAGAAATACCCTTATAACCTGATCTAGTTAGTACTAGCGGAGGAAGATGTGAGCGTTGTTGATCTATTTGGCATTATTGCCTCTATTACTTCATTTATTGGGCTAACGCCCCAAATTTACAAAACTTATAAAATAAAATCAGCTCATGACATATCTATACTTATGTTATGGAATTATCTTGTATGTTCTATAGCCTGGATCGGTTATGGTACGTACACCTCTTCTAGTTTTGTGGTGTATAGTAATATAGTCGGTGTAATAAGCAGCTTAATATCTTTATTTCAAAAGAGATATTACCATGCTTGATAAATCGTTAAAGAATCAGTTTTATAAATTTATGCTGGTTACCAATAGGGGCGATGTTCCTTTAGAACAATATCTCCAATTCATTAAAGTTTGCGCTAATTCAGGCATTACCTCTGTACAGTTACGTGAAAAAAACACTTCTCATGAATCTCTTTTCCAGTTTGGAATAAAACTTAAGAAAATTTTAGATCCTTACAATATTCCTCTTATTGTTAATGATAATGTTGATTTAGCCTTAAAGTTAGATACAGAAGGGGTGCATTTGGGCCAATCTGATGGTAATCCTAAAGTGGCACGAGAAATTTTAGGATCAGATAAAATTATTGGTGTTTCTATTGAAACGCTTGCAGATCTTTATACAGCAAATGAATTGCCGATAGATTATATTGGTGTTGGTGCTGTTTTTCCAACTTTTAGTAAACCTGATGTCGCAACGATCTGGGGTATAGATGGTTTAAGAGATTTATCGGCAATAGCAAAACACCCGATTATTGCAATAGGTGGAATTAATGAATCTAATCTGATGAGTGTTATGTCAGCTGGTGCGAATGGTATAGCTACAATAGGTGCAATTCATGAAGCTACTAATCCAAATTTAACTGTAAAACAATTTCGTAAAATTATAGATGGTAAAAATTATGATTGATCAAATAGAACAAGTATTGATACAGATTAGGAAATCTAAACCAGTTATTTTTTGTCTTACAAATTATGTTACAATGGATTTTGTAGCAAATAGTTTACTTGCCATTGGTGCTGCACCAATAATGTCTTGTGAAGCAAGTGAAATTGAAGAATTGATAAAAATCAGTAGCGCCTTATACTTAAATATTGGTACATTAGATTATCCTTTTATTGAAAAATGTCAAATAGCAGCTAACTTAGCACAACAATATAATAAGCCTATAATTCTTGATCCAGTAGGTGCTGGTGCAAGCTTAGTGCGTACTAAAACTGCAAAAGATTTAATGATGTTTGCAGATATTATAAGAGGAAACGCTAGTGAAATCATAGCGCTTTTAGAAAAAGAGTCTCGTACACTTGGTGTTGAATCAACCCATTCTGTAGATAATGCAAAAGATACGGCATGTAGTATTGCAAAATCTCTTCAATGCACCGTAGTAATAAGTGGTGAAATAGATTTTATTGTAGATGAGTTTAAACATAAATGTTTAAAATTTGGCTCATCTGTTATGCCTCTAATTACTGGTATGGGCTGCTCTTTAACTGCTGTAATTGCTGCATTTAGAGCTGTTACTTCAGATTCGTTTAGCTCAGCTATGCTTGCCACATCTTATTTTGGATTATGCGGAAATTTAACGCATTTAAAAACTAATAAGCCAGGAACATTTCGGCTTAACTTCATTGACGAATTATATAGTCCAGATTTTGAAAAGATGAAGGAGTTACAATGAAGCATAAATGTTTATCTATTGCAGGATTTGATGGTTCGGGTGGGGCGGGAATTCAAGCTGATCTCAAAACATTCTCAGCATTTGGGTGTTATGGTATGTCAGTGCTTACTGCAATTCCAGTACAAAATACATGCGGTGTTAGAAGTTGTTATGATATTCCTTTAAAATGCATCGAAGAACAATTAGAAACAATTTTCGATGATATTATTCCAGATTCTATTAAAATTGGCATGTTGTTCTCAGCTCCAATTATAAAGTTAGTGGCAAATTTTCTAGAAAAATATGCTTATAACATACCTATTATCCTTGATCCTGTAATGGTTGCCAAAAGTGGTGATCCATTACTTTTGCCTGGTGCTATTGAAACTTTAAAAAATAAGCTTATTCCTATTACAACTATAATAACTCCAAACCTTCCAGAAGCTTATAGACTTACAACAACTTTAAGTGATGTTGAAAAACTTGGAGAATTACTTCTAAAGTTAGGGTCTAAGGCGGTGCTACTTAAAGGAGGTCATGCAAATAGTGCATATTCAAATGATTTCTTTTTAGATAATGATGGTAATAAAATTTGGCTAAAAGCAGAGCGCATTAATTCTAAAAATACCCATGGTACAGGATGTACATTATCTGCAGCCATTTGCTCATCTATTGCTCTAGGCTTTCCTCTGATTAAATCATGCCAGATTGCTAAAAGTTATTTATGGAATGCAATGAAGGCAACGCAAGAGATATCAGTGGGGAGAGGTAAAGGTCCGGTTAATCATTTTTACCATATTTGGCCAACAATAAATAAAATAATGGAAGATTAAATATATGAAATTATCTGTTACAGCTTGGGAGTTTTCATCTAGGATCATAAATGAGATCAAAAGTCATGCATTTAATCAGCAGTTAATGAAAGGAACTTTGGATCGAAGTAAATTTGCTTATTATATTGAACAGGATTACATTTATTTGCAAGATTTTGCAAGGTGTCTCGCTATTATAGCTGCTAAGATATCACCTAATTATGCAAAAAAATTTTTATGTTATTCCGAATCTGCTTATCAAGAACAGGAAGTGGTGCATCAATTTTTCAAACAAATTTTTAATTTCCAAGAAACTAAGCTAATTACGCCGGCAACATTAAGTTATACTAGTTATTTAGCACGGATTTGTTTGATTGAACAGGTAGAGATAGGAGTTGCAGCGATTTTACCATGTTTTTGGGTTTATAGAGAGGTGGGTTTATTTATAAACGAGAGATCAATAAGGTATAATCCTTATGAGCGATGGATTGAGACTTATTCTAGTAAAGATTTTTGTGCTACTGTTGATGAATGTATTAATATTTTTGATGCTTTAGCTAAGGATGCAACTGACAAGATAAAAGAAAAAATGATTGAAGCATTTTATAGAAGCACATGTCTTGAGTGGCATTTTTGGAATGATGCTTATAACCACGCTATATTCGATAATCTCCAGCCCACATCTTTGATTGCTAAAATAGAAAATTAATAAAAAATAAGATTTTATACGTGCTATTTTCCATAATGGGACATTGATACTAATGCCTCTTTATTTTTGATGTATTGCCATTTTTATGTTGATGATATTTAAAATAATGGTTAAAGACTTATTTAAGTGATTAATACTAAATAAGTCTAATCTTATGATAGAAAATAAGTCAAAACACGAACGAATAAAAATTACTCCTCCTAAATTAAATGATATTCATTTAGACAAGAAAATTATATGTTACCGTCCTTTAAGGCGTGGTTCACCCAATATGAGTATTGAAGAAATAGGTGATAAGGTTATAGCTCATAATTATGGTCATGGAGGAGGGGGGTGGACTCTTGCACCAGGGTCTGCCGTGTATGTTATTGATTTATTAGAATCTGCTTCTTATTCTAAAAATCTAAATAAAAAATCTTCAATTACTATTATTGGAGCAGGCATTATAGGATTATTTATTGCATATAAACTTGTTCAACGTGGTTATGAAAATGTTATCATTTTAGCAGAACGATTTAAGGATATAGCATCTTTGAATGCAGGAGGCCTGCTTTGTCCAATTTCAATGAATAATGATCAATCCCTTCAAAAAATAATTAATAAGATTGGCATTGATAGTTACAAGTTTTATTTGGATATTGCTGAAAATAAATATCCAATTTTTAAGGAAGGAGTAGTGGTTTTACCTGCTTACTTTAGATCGCGTCAAGAGTCTCAATTAGAATCATATGTAGATATCGTTCTTAAACCAGCTAGAGATGTTATTTTAGATTTCGGTAATGGTACGACTAGACAAATGGTTGTCTATGATGATAGTATCTTTTTGAATACATCATATATGATTAAAGCTTTAACTAAATATTTAAAATCTCGAATAAAATTCTCTAAGAAAAAAGTTACAAGTTTTAAAGATGTTGATTCAAAATTTATTATTAACTGTAGTGGTTTTGGCTCTCATTTATTAAACAACGATGAAAAGCTAATTCCAGTGCAAGGTCATTTGATTACTTTGAAAAACCAAAAGCCTAAAGATCTTAATTACACCTTGTTAGTTTATTTGAATGAAGAAGAAAATAAACATAATCAAAAATGTAAACGCGCTTTTTATATTTTTCCTAAAAAAAATAATAAAGAGTGTGGGAACGATATAGGTGTTATAGGAGGCACATTTATTTGGGGAGCAAATGATACAACTCCTAATGAAGAGGAGTTTGATAATATTATTGATAATGCAAAAAAATTTTATGGAATTTAACTAATTTTGATATTGGTTTTATTAAGAGGAGAGTTATGTCTAATATTACAGATAATTATTTTATGATTATTCAAGACTCAGTTTATGAGCTTAAGTTTACATTAGATCAAATTTTATTTCCAAAATTAGAGGCCTATAATGAAGGCTATCTAAGAGTATCCGAGTTACATGAGATATGGTATAGTGAATATGGTAATCCTAGTGGTAAGCCTGTAGTTTTCCTGCATGGAGGGCCAGGAGGGGGGTGTAGTCCTGATAGTGCAAGATTTTTTGATCCTGAGCATTATAGAATTATACTTTTTGATCAAAGAGGTTGTGGTCGTTCAAAACCATTCGGTGAGGTTGAAGGAAATACTACCCAAGATTTAATCGAGGACATAGAAAATTTACGTGAACATCTAAAAATTGATAAATGGCTAATTTTTGGAGGATCATGGGGCAGTGCGCTTGCGATGACTTATGGTGAAGCGTACCCGAATAGTTGTTTAGGATTTATTTTACGTGGGATATTCTTAGGGAAAGAAAGTGAGTTTCAGCAAGTTTGGTATGGTATGAAAGATATTTTTCCAGAAGTTTGGGATGAATTTTCCTGCTTTCTGCCATTAAATGAAAGAAGAGATTTAATAAAATCATATTATAAGCGCCTTATGGATCCTAATGCAGAAATTCATATGGCGGCGGCTCGTGCTTTTATAAAATATGATTTTACTGCATCATTTTTATTACCTAATGCTCAAATTATAGAACAAATTTTGAAAAATGATATATTAGTACTAGGTTGTGCGCGATTATTTGCTCATTATAGCATGCATAAGTTCTTTTTTGAGGAAAACCAAATTCTAGATAATTTAGCTAAAATTAAACATTTGCCAGCAATTATTGTGCATGGTAGGTATGATGTAATCCTTAGAGTAAGTTCAGCTTATGAACTACACAAAAATTGGTCTGGATCAGAATTCATTTTAGTACCAGATGCAGGTCATTCATCTGTGGACCATGGAATTGCTAAAGCTTTGGTTGTTGCTACAGAAAAGCTGAAAAATTAAATATTTAAGGAAGTTAAATGAAAATTTTGTCAAAGGAGGGAAAAGGGGGGTTTTACGCAATTACTTCTGGCTTACTTTACGGTTTGTTAGGATATTTTGGTAAAAATATAATGGAGTTTGACTTCTCAATTTCAAATATGCTTTTTTGGCGTTTTCTCATTGCAACAATTTTCTTGGTTGCAATATCAATATTTGTTTTAAGAAATATAAAGCTAGAAAAAGACTTAATCAGGGTTTCAATTATTAATTCAATTTTTTATAGTGGTTCTGCTGGTACATATTTTTTAGCTGTTCAGTATATTAGCACTGGCTTAGCTATGGTAATATGTTTTACCTATCCTGTAGCAGTAGTTTTATTAGATTGGTATTTTGGAAAACAAAAAATTACTAAAATTTGCTACATATCGATATTTATAATCATAATTGGTATGGCTATATTAAATGATGATCAAAAGTTAAATTTTAATTTCTTTGGGATATTTTGGGCTACAGTTTCAGCTTTAAGCTATGCGTTTTATATTTTTATAAATCGTAAACAAAAAAATGATTTGCCACCTTTGGTTTCTTCTTTATTAGTTACGAGTGGCAGTTGTTTATTATTTTTTATTATTTCATTATTTAATCAAACTGTTGCTTTACCAGTTGAACAAAATATTTGGTTTGTAATTGGCATAGGATTAGTTTCGACAGCTCTACCAATATTGTTTTTATTAGAAGCTTTGAAATTTATTTCTCCTACCAAGGCATCGATTTTATCAGTATTAGAGCCAGTTGGTGTAGTAATTTTTGGAGTAATATTGTTAGATGAAAAATTGACTTTATGTCAGTTAGTAGGGGCAGTTATTATTCTAGGTGGCGCTTTATTAATTCAGTTTGATAAGAAAAATAAGAAAGTTATTTAGGTGTAATTAAGTTAAATAAATTTTTTAAATCATCCGAAGAAAGTAGATTATACCAGGTTGCGGTTGGATAAGATACAGCAACTGGGCCTTCGCTGCATCTGCCCATACATCCTGAAGATGAAATACGAATATTGCCTTCACCACCTACATCTAATTCTTTAACTTGTTTTTTGAGCTGGGAGACGGTTTGTTTAGCAATAGGCTCTTTACCACAACATTTACCGCTCTCTTTTACATTTGTGCAAATAAAGATATGGGTTTTGTAATAGTTATTTTTCAAGCTGTTCATAAAAATTGATAGTTAAAATATTAGTGGCTTATTTTATATCATAACCAAGTACTAATAAGCTACAATAATTTTAACTATCAATTTCAATATAATTTAAGCTAACTCTTTTAATTTATGAGTTTTCTTTTTAGCATCATGTGCTGTGTTAGATAATTTATCTTTGGCTGCTGAAGCTAAATTTTTAATTTTTTTAGCTCCTTCTTCAGTGAAAGCAGCTTTTATTAATTGAGTAGCTTCTGTTTTCAAAAATAATTTTGCTGCTTCAGTAGCTAGCTCTTTGGCACGATTACTATGCATATTTTCTGATATATAATTAAATATATTTGTGAATGGTTTGGTTAAGGTTTTGTAGCCTTCTGCTTCTTCAGTATATGCTTCGTGAGCTTCTCTTGCAGCTGTTAATTCTTTATTTAATTCGTTTAATAACTCGGTGAAATGTTCTTTTTTATCTTGGGGGATATTAAGAACCTCTCCTTTTTCTCCAAATGCTTGTGTAGCAAGGGCAGAAAGTTGTTCAGCGGCTATTAAACCGTTGATTTTTAAAGTTTCTTGTACGAATTCTTGGATTTCTTTATTGATTGTAGTCATAGTAAACCTCCCTTTCTTAAGTTAAGTTAACTTCTGTTTAACAGTTTAATAGTAGGACTATATGGAAATGGAATCAAGCATAAATTGATAATTATTTTAAATATAAATAGAAAAGCCCCAGCTGCACTAGGCAAACCGGGGCTTTTGAAGAGGTTGGGTTATTAGGCTACATCTGTTTGATCTGCAACTTCACCTGGTAAAGTTGGGAAATATAAGAAATAAAATCCACCTTCAGGGTTACTAATAGCAAGGGTAGGTGTGGTATCAGTCATAACGCTAGCTACTGCTACACCACATTCACTGATAGTTTGATTACCGCTAATAATAGCACCATTTTGGCCATTAAAGTTATTTACATAAATAGTACCATTAAAGGCATCTTGTTGACCATATAATATACCACCCTGAAGGCTAAACGGACCATCTGGAAGTCCAAAAAACAAGGAATTATAACCATTGTTATTTGGGTTACCTGGAACAGCGCAAAAAGAAAAAGCACCCATAGCGTTACCTAATACTACAGCTGAGTTTGTTCCATCTGGGTTATTTAAAATATTAGCTACGAATGGTGCCGGGCCAAATACTAAAAATAATAATTCATTATCTTGGCCATCTACAGCTATAGCAATAGCATCGCAATTATCATTAGCAGCTAAATTTGGTATTCCTGCCACTACTCCACCAGCTTGAGAATTAGTAGTGCCATTAATTATATATCCATTTAAAGCTGTTATATTATCAGGCACATAAAAATTAGCTGGAAAGTTTGGTTGCGCAAGAAGGCCATAAACTTGCCCATTACCATCTAAAGCTAAAGGATTTCCAATTAATAATTCAGCTCCATTACAATTTCTACTTCCCAATGCAGGATCATTAGGACCGTCAGGAATAAAGATAGCAAAACCAGCAATTCCATTTAATAATTCATTTATATTAGTACTTGCTGCAAATGCTGTTGAACTTGCATAAGTAACTAATGTATTTCTACCACCACCAACGATTAGATCTGGCTTACCATCATTATTTATATCAGAAGTAATAACTTGAGTATCGCTACCACAACCTAAATTAGTTAAAACAAAACCATTTGTGCCATCGAAAAAATCTTCTGTGATATATTGAGGGAAATTTCCGTTGTCAGTATATAGGCAAAAAAGTTGGTTAGCAGCACCAATAACAAGAACTGGTCTGCCACCGCTAAAGTTAGGAATATATGTAAATGAAGTCCCTACGCCGCTGGTTCCATCAATATTAGTACCGTTAAAAGTAAAACCGGTTTGGCCATTTAGATAGGTAGTTGGATTAATAATAAAAGGAAGTTGTGCATCGGTATAATAAAAATAACTTTGTCCAGCATAATCATTTGCGTGTACATTACCTATTACTACTGCCGGTCTACCATTAAGTGTAAACCCTAAAATCATTCCAGGGTGTTCTCCTTGAAGATTGTTATTTGTAATATCAAAAAAATAACCTGTATTACTATTTAGATCAGTGGCTAGATTAAAATTTGCAGGAAATGATCCAAATTTTTTGTCTTTTAAAGTTTTGCGTAAGCGACTCATAAGAACCTCTTTAATATGTAACTAAAATAATACTATTAATGATAAATTAACTTATTTGCTGCATTTTATACCTTAAGTTGAATTTGTCAAGCTTATTGATTTAAACAAAACATGTTGGTTTAATACAACGTTGAAAATAAAAATATTCTATAATATTAATGGGTAAATTATTCTATTATAATATATACAATAACGTTAGATAGAATTTAAATATATTAAAGAACCTTTAAGTATATTACTTAGTAGAATGTTTTCTTATTTACGTATTGTTATAATTTGTATTAATCTATTGGTTCAATTTCTTATTGTAGAGAAAAGTTCTTTAGCTTCTATGTCATTTAGTAATTGTAATGGGGTGGGAGGTGTAAGCTGTAGTTCTTGTCCGATTAATGGTTGTAGTGGATGGGATAATTTTAATTTCTCTTCTTATGTATGTGGTCAAATGAATTATGCCAATTTGCTTCAGCCGCAAGTAACGTTTGGTATAGAATGTTGCGGATGGGGAAATTCTTCCACCAACCAAACCACCCTAAATTTTGGTGATATTGTAAACCCGGTGCCTGGTCTTGGAGGGGATGGTTGGGGGTTTACTGGTTGTGCTGATAATTATATGTATGCGTTTGTACCGATAATCGGAGGGGCTGCTGTTAGTAGTAATACTGTTAATGTACCTGGTTATGGTAATGCTTCTTTTGTTAATGGCGGTGATACACCTATGTCAAATGCTTGTAATAATTTTTCTCAGTTGGCTCAAAATACTCAAGATCCAAACTATGATATGTATGAGTTTTATACTAATATATGTTATACCACTATCAACAATCAACGGGTTCCCCAGTATCCAACTCCATCTAATCCTTGTGTTTCAAATAGCGATCCTAGATTATTGTGCCAAGTTGCTATTGGTTGTGCAATGTTCTTAGATACTTCAGCGACTCAAACTGTATATTCTGAATGTTTCTTTGCAAAAATTCCCCCTTCACCGCCGCCATTTTGCTGTAGCGTGGCACCGCCTCCACAAATACCAGTATCAGCAG
>JAGVLN010000005.1 GCA_020049805.1 Rickettsiales bacterium | reverse complement strand
TGGTGCAACCGACAGGATTTGAACCTGTGACCTCAGGATTAGGAATCTTGTGCTCTATCCAGCTGAGCTACGGCTGCTTACCATATATAATTTATAAATAAATAGAAGGAATTTGTCACGTAGATTATCTAGCAATATCAAGAAAAACTAAATTCTGGCATAATTTGATTTAAGACCACATACTCAAACAAAACTGCATGATCAGTGTTTGTAGTTTTGCATAATAGTTCTAATTTTGTAAATGTTGTTATTAACTGCTGTAACTGCTCTAATGAAAAATGTTTAAGACAATAAGTGAATACCGGTACATATTTAAAAAATACCGGAGGCGAGAGTTTTTGTATTGCTTGTTCCACATTGACATTATTAACAATCATGCTTTTAGCTTTAAGTAATTGTTGCAAATGACGAGTAATAGTACGAATGATAGTTATTACATTAATTTTATTATCTAATAGCTGATGAAGTTGTAAGTCAAAATTCGATTTATGCCCTCTAAGTATATCAAAACAAAAATCATCCAATGATAAATTACTAGACTTACATATTATCTCTTGGATATCATTTAAAGTAATTTTACCCTTTTCTTGAGCAAATAAAATTAATTTATCCAATTCTGATAAAGTTATCAAACGATCAGCGTTAATATTCATAACTAAATAATCCAAGATAGGTTTATCAATCGATATCCCGATTTGTTTAAGCTTAGTTTTAATAATATTTTCAGTAAGGCTATGGCTATCGTGGTAACAAGCGATAATTGCCAAATTTTTTTCAGTTTCAAAAAACTTTCTAATAGCAGCACTAGGAGGTAATTCCAAAGCTTTAAATATAATGAATGTTGATTTATTTATTTGAGTAAGCAACTCTTTTAACCATGCAGGGAAAGATTTTTCTACTTCAGTTATATAAATAACTTTTTGCTCTTTGGTTAAACTTAGTGAATTTAATTCATTATATAACAATTCTGGATTTTTTATAATATTGCTATACTGTAAACTCGTAAAATTAAAAACACTTCTCTGACCTGGAATCAGCTTATCAATGATATCTTCACATGTTTGTGAAATTAACCCATAATCACTACCATATACCAATATCGATTGGAATTGGTGAAGATTAGAATTTAAATTAGGATGGGTTATTTTCATAATTTAACGTTCTTTTATATTTAATTAAGGCAATAATTAAACGTTTTTTTATAGTACTTGCTAATTCTCTTAATGAATTATCATAAGTTTTTTCACCAATAGCATATGTCGCGTATTCCGATTGAAGCTCGTCAAAACTTACTGCAAATTTTACATCACCTTGATCAATAACTTTTTTATTATGTATATCTTTCAAAACATAATGCGCTGTAATATTATGCTGCTTGGTAGTAATAGTACTATCCTGCTGAACTAGTAAGTCAGTAATATCATCTTGAACATTTATAGATAAATCATAAAGTTTCTCTAATCTGTCATTACCAGGATCTAGTTCATCTTCTAAATAATTGCGTAATTTATATGATTGTTTACTATTTAAAATTTCAATCTTTATTTCTGCCAAAGCATGGTTATGATCATGATCTACTTCAGAGCCATACATTGGCTTAAACCCACAAGAGGTAAGAAACATAACTAAGATTAAACTTAAAAAAAACTGTCTCATTAAATTACAATATTTACAATTTTATTTGGCACTACAATAAATCTTTTTACTGGTTTGTCTGTTATATATTTGGCAATTTCAGGCATAACCAATACTCTATTCTTTATTGCTTCTTCTGTTAAACCAACCGGTAATGACATAGTATGTTTGAGTTTACCATTAATTTGAATAGCAATTATTACTTCTTCATCTTGAAGCAAATTTTCTTGAGCTTTAGGCCATTGATGATGCACTAAATAATCCTTTTTACCTAATATCTGCCACAATTCCGAACAAACATGAGGAATAATTGGATAAAGCAATTGTACTGATGCTTCAATAGCTTCTTTTATAATAGCTTTATTAGCTAAATCAGCATTGGGCAAATCAAATATTATATTTAATAACTCTCTTATGCGTGCAATTGCTTTATTGAAATGGAATTTGCTAATATCTTCAGTAACGAGGGCTATAGTTTTATGAATTTTTTTACGCACTATAAGCAAATTAGCCGGTAGGTCAGCCTCAGTTATTTCGGCAAGCTGTTCTTGGCTATTATTGACCACAAAACGATAAAATTTATTAATAAATTTAGATGCTCCTTCTATTCCAGCATCTGTCCATTCCAAATCTTTATCAGGAGGGCTATCAGATAGCATAAATAACCTCGCTGTATCTGCCCCATATTCATTAATAATCTCTTCAGTACCAACAACATTTTTTTTGGATTTGCTCATCTTCTCAATACGAACAGGTTTTACCGGTTGTTTAGTTTCGCTATTGATATAACCATTAGGAGTTTTAATTACCTCACTTGCCGATACCCAATTATCATTTTGATCTTTGTAACTAAGATGAGTAATCATTCCCTGAGTTAGTAGATTTGAAAATGGTTCCTGTAAGTTAAAATAACCACATTTATTCATTGCTTTAACAAAAAATCTAGAATAAAGCAGATGTAATATAGCATGCTCAATACCACCAATATATTGATCAACTGGTAACCAATAATCACATGCTTTTTTATCTACTACTTCTGAAGTATGCGGATTACAAAAACGAGCAAAATACCATGAAGATTCAAAAAATGTATCAAATGTGTCCGTCTCTCTTATAGCATCTTCTCTACATTTAGGACATTTAACATATTTCCAAGTTGGATGATGGTCCAGAGGATTACCTGGTTTATCAAAATTAACATCTTCTGGTAATGTTACAGGTAACTGATCATCAGGAACAGGAACAACACCACAACTTTTACAATAAATAATTGGAATTGGACATCCCCAGTAACGTTGTCTTGATACTCCCCAATCACGCAAACGATAATGGATAGTTTTTTCACCATTATTATTTTGTATTAAATATTCAATAATTTTTTCTTTAGCTTCATTAGCATGCAACCCTGAAAGAAAACCAGAATTAATTATTAAGTCATCTGGTTCAACTTTGGTTGGCAAAACATCACTTTGTTTATTTGCTTTTTCTACTACCTTAATAATTGGTAAATTGTATTTTAAAGCAAATTCATGATCTCTTACATCATGGGCTGGGCAACCAAATAACGCCCCTGTTCCATATTCCATTAGTACAAAATTAGCTATATATACCGGAATAGTACAATCTTTTAAAATTGGATGAACTGCTTTTAAGCCTGTATCCATGCCTTTTTTCTCTGCCTTCTCTATTGCTTCTTCTGATACTGCAGCATGATTACATTCATTAATAAAATCTTGAATTTGCTTATTATTTTTCGCTAGTTCTTGGGCTAAAGGATGATCATAGGCAATTGCACAAAAACTCGCTCCAAATAATGTTTCAGGAGTAGTAGTAAAAATCTCTAAAATATTTGTAGAATCTTTAATCTGAAACTTTACCTTACACCCAATAGATTTGCCAATCCATTTTTCCTGCATCAAACGTACATGTTCTGGCCATCCAGTAAGAGTTTTTAGGTCATTTAGCAATTCATCAGCAAAATCTGTAATTTTTAAAAACCATTGCGACAATTTTTTACGTTCAACTAATGCGCCTGATCTCCAGCCTCTACCTTCAATCACTTGTTCATTTGCAAGTACTGTATTATCGATTGGGTCCCAATTTACTAATGATTCTTTTTTATAAGCTAAGCCATTTTTTAAGAAATCTAAGAAAATTTTTTGCTCATGTTGATAATATTCTGGTAAACACGTGGCAATCTCTTTAGACCAATCATACGCTGGTCCAATAGATTTGAACTGCTCTTTCATTACTTTAATATTAGATAATGTCCATTCTCCCGGATGTATTTTCTGAGCAATAGCAGCATTTTCAGCAGGCAAACCGAAAGCATCCCAACCCATAGGATGCAAGACATTAAACCCTTGGCATAATTTAAACCTAGCTATAACATCACCAATAGCATAATTACGGACATGCCCCATATGAATTTTTCCAGAAGGATATGGAAACATTTCTAAAACGTAATATTTTGGCTTGTTATAGTCTATCTTTGCTTCAAAACAATGATCATTTTGCCAAATAGCTTGCCATTTGGATTCAATTTCTTTGCAATTATATTACAAATTATGCTGGTCATCAGTCATAAAAGCTCTTGGCTTGGATTGGATTATTTATGAGCAATTTTTAACTCACGAGCCTTAGTAAGGATTTTTTCCTCAAGATCTAAAGTAATCTGTGAATTTACTGGAACCTCACGCCAAGTACCACTTCTAAGCGCTTGTTTAAATACTGTTACTTTTAGCGATTCAACTCTAAGCTCCATAGAAGTAATAAAAATATTCACTTTATAACGTTCACCTGGAAAATTAGGATCTTCATACCAATCTGTAATAATAACTCCCCCGTTAGAATCTGTAGAGGCTAAAGGCATGAATGCTATAGTATTTAAAGCAGCCTGCCATAAATACGGATTTACATTAATCGACCCTCCACCCTTACCTCCCATTATAGAGCCAGCATTAGGGTTGCTATTATAAACAACTAAACCATCAGGACCCCCAACAAGAGAGCCAAAATCTGTAGCCCTGCGTTGCCTTGCAGTTTCAGGATATTTTTCTTCTTCAGCAATAGCTGTTAAAGTTAGAAAAGAAATAAAAACTAGCACAAGACCTTTAAGAATTTTCATATATTACTTGCTTAAATTAAATAAACTCTGGCCTAATTTACAATATATTATCCCATTTTTCAATAGACATTGCCTGTTATTTTTATTTAAATATTGTTATTTATGTTGCATTGCAACAAAAAATATATTATAATTATACTATGAGACAATAAATTCGGAGGTTTCAATGAGCTCATCTTCACCTTATAATATGTTTACAGAATTTTTTAGAAATTTTTCTGATTGGAGTGCGATCGATCCATCAAAATTTACTTCAGGATTCGATATGGAAAGTAATATGGGCAAACATAAACGTCATGTTGAATCAGCTACCACAGCCCAGCATTTAATAATGTCTAATATGCAAGCATTGCTCAAAAGACAGGCGGAAATTTTGCAAGATAATACCGCACGTTTATTAGATTGCTATAAAAAAGTATCTAACCTTAACAACCCAGAAAAAGTTATGGAAGAGCATACTAATTTTATTAAAGAAACTATGAGTAATAACTTAGCTAATACTCGTGAACTTGCAGAAATGGCAACTAAAGCTCAAATGGAAGTACTGGATTATGTAGGAAATGAGATTTCTGAAAATCTGAGTGAATGCTGCAAGCATCCAAAGAAAAAGTAATAAATAATTATAATATCAATGCCCTCTTATTTCGAAATTAATAAGAGGGTGTTTTTTATTAGTGGCCCTTCATATAAGTTAAAATATCAGTAGCTATATCACTGGCCGGTACCTTAGAAGTATAATATTTAATTAACCTCCCATCTGGTCCAACAAAATAAAAGAACGAGGAATGATCAACTAAATAATTTTCAGGATCATTTTTGGTATTGTGTGATACAGAATAATATACTTTAAAACTAGTTGCCACTTGCTTAATTTCTTCAGCGCTACCGGTTAATGGTAAAATAGCAGGATTAAAATGGGTAAAATATTCTTTAAGCTGCGCTTGAGTATCACGTTTAGGATCAATGGTAATAAAAATTGGTTGCAATAAATTCGCTTCCTGAGCTAAATCATCGATAACCAATCCCATTTCTGATAAGCTTGCTGGACATATATCTGGGCAAAAGGTAAAACCAAAATAAATCAAAAGATACTTGCCGCGAAATTGCTTAGAATCTACTATATTGCCATTAACATCATGCAGTATAAAATCTCCTCCTACAAGCTCTCCAGCTGGGACTATGCCCCCTCCCCCTGCTTCTGTCACCTTAGTCTTAGTGGGCACCTCAACTAAAGTCATAATTCCTAGTGATATTATTGCTATAATAATACTAGCTACAGTAACAAATTTTACGGTAGAAGACATAAGGTTATACTCCTGTTTATACTTTAATAATTTATTAAAACTTCGTTGGCATAATTAATATAGATTAATTTGTTAGGAATTAAGTTATGCCTATACTGCATCAATTTAAAACGAATTATTGCGTTAGTCCAGGAGAAAAATTTACTCATCTCATATCTCAATCCAAAGAATGTAATACTTTAAAAAAAATAAAAGATTTCTTGGTAAATAATCCGCATATAAGTCATTTACTACAAACTCAAATTTTACATATGCTTGAACATAATTCTTGGCCTGAATTAATGCGCCATAATAATCCCGCAATTTATCTCCGCCAAATATTATCTAGCTCTAATAATAAAACCTCATGGGTGGATATTATAGCCAAAAAGGGTGCTCAACCTAGTTTGACTATCAGTTAAGAGAAAAAAAACTGTTTAACGTTTTAATAACAGGTCTATACCAAGGTTCTTTGATTTCAATATCCGATAAGTTAGTAACTAAATTATATTTATGCTGATCATGGACTGCTAAGGTTTCAGGGTGAATTGTATGATAATATAATTTCTTAGTAGACATACTAGAAAATCTAGTAAATGAATTAATTTTGTCATTTATCATTATTCTCATATATGTAGGAGGAAAAATAATGGCTCGCTTAACAAAATTGATATCGCTCATAATCGCTCGATGAAAAGGCATGCCGGTACGATTTATCGCCAAATTAACAATAGCTTCTTTCTTACCTAAATGCTTGGCTTCTTCTCGGAAACCAGCTTCGACCGCATCCCAATGCTCTCTAATAAATTCTAAAGTCTTCTTTAAGATAACGATATTAGGCTTTGAGCCAATTATACCATTAGTAATTGCTATTTTATTATCTTCATATATCGGAGGTTTTATACTACCATAAAACTCATATAAATAATGTAATTCATCAAAATTTTTAATGGCTTTATAATCCATGTCTACGTATAAGCCACCATATTTATTTAAAATTTCATAGCGTAAGATATCTGATTTTTCCTGATAGGACGAAGATTTATTATATAAATCTTTGCTCGGAAAATCCCAATTTTCTATGTCTTTATCACGCCATAATTTATATTCCCAACTAGGATGCAGTTTTTGCCAAGTTTTACTATATTCAGCATATGCAACAGGAATTTGTAATGGTCCTAACCAAATTTGGTGAATTTTTTTAGGAATTAGAGGCTCAGCCAATGGCTTTAGCTTATCAGGATTGTTCTGTGCATATAAATGCGAAAGCTGTTGGTAAAGCAAACTTTTTGGCAAATTATTATTAGCACACATGGATTGGTCGAAGCTTACTGCTATAATCTTAGCTTGCGCCGAGGACATTATTAGCAATAACTGTAGAATAATAGCAAATATATGCATTAAATTCCTTCACCCTTAAGAAAAAAACTCTTCGACCTTATTAATAATTGATTGATACCATGTTTCTTCAATTTCAATATTTGAAAGGTTAGTAAATAGCTTATTACTAGCACTATCCTGAACAGACATCGTTTCAGGATGAATTGTACGAAAGTAAATTTTTTTTTGAGCGATATTAGAAAATCTTTTAAATGAGTCTAAGATTCTAGGCTTGGCCTCTATATTAAAATAAGTTGGAGGAAAAATAATTGCCCGATCAACATCAAAAATCGTATTTATTATGGCCTGATTAAAGGACATCATTGTACGATTTTTAGATAAATTAACAATTGCACCTTTTCTGCCCAAATGTTTGGCTTCTTCTCGAAAACCGGCCTCGACCGCATCCCAGCATTCTCTAATTTTAGCCAAGGTTTGATGTAAAATCGGGTTGTTAGGCTGAGAGCCAATAACAGCACTAGTTATGACTACTTCATTATCATTCGCAAGTGGAGGTAGGATACCAGCATAAAAATTATACAAATAGTGTAAATCATCAAATTTTTTCAGTGCTTTATATTCCACATCTACATATAATCCACCATATTTATTTAAAATCTCATAACGTAAGATATTAGACTTTTCCTGGTAAGTAGAAGCTTTATTATATAAATCTTTGTTCGGAAAATCCCAATTCTCTACATCTTCATCCCGCCATAATTTATACTCCCAATCCGGATGTAATTTCTGCCAAGTTTTACTATATTCAATATATTCTTCAGGAATTTGTAGTGGCCCTACCCAAGTTTGATGAATCTTCTTAGGAATTAAGGGCTCAGACAATGGCTTCAATTTACCAGGATTATTCTGGGCATATAAATGTGAAAGCTGTTGATAAAGAGGGTTTTTCGGTAAGTGATTATTCGCGTATATTGATTGGTCAAAACTAACTATTTCAACCCCAGCTTGAACATTGTAATGCAAAAATAGTAAGTGCAGAATCAAAGCAAAAAAATACATATATAACCTCTATTAAGAAGAATATATGGATTTTCTAAGAAAAGGAAAGAGGAATTTCGCTAATGACGAGAATTTAATAATAAAGGTAGGTATTTAAAAATAAAAGACGGTAGAGTTAACCTCTACCGTCCTTATTTGAGAGAAAATTATGCTCTTCCTTCTCCTCCTCTACCAGTACCACTCCCAGCTCTCAAGGTAGCAGTAAGTGGATCAGATCCTCTTCTAGTGGCAGGAGAGCCTCCTCTAGGAGAAACAGGATCAGGTGCTGTAGAAGCAGATCTACCTCTTACTGCTTCAGTTAAACCTCTACCAGCAGCAGCAGCGGCAGCGGCAGCTGCAGGAGTAAGCCCATGAAGGCTTGCTAATTCATCTGGCCTCATTCTTGATATCGCTTCTTGGACAGGTGCAATTGCTGCTAATCTTTCAGCTTCCCTTTCTTGAGCAGCAGTTTTAATACCTGCAACCATTCTACCACGCACTTCACCTTTCATAGTAGTTTGTACTTGTGCAAGGGTAGGTAATTTAGCTGCCCTTAAGAAGTCATCCAATGAAGAACCATTAACTTTGTATCCACCACCAGCTTCTACAGTTAAATCATTTTTACGCATAATATTTTGCATTAACTGCATAAATGATAAAGTAGGTTCTCCTTTGTAAGCATCTGCTAACACAATTAATTCTTGAATAGCTGATATTTTAGCACTATCTCCTTCAATAACAGCAGGTTTGCCATCAAATTGAGCAACTCTTGCTTCATTATTAGCTAATGCTCTTAAAGCTGCCTCGAATTTATCACTTGGAACTGCAAAACCAGCTTGCTTTAATAGATCAAGATGTTTAGCTACATCAGTTACAGGAATACTAGGTGCCACACTAGCTGCCGCATTTAATTCAGCAAAACGGACTGTTGCTGCCTCTATTACTTTATCGGTAACTAAAGCTGGTCTTCCTCTAGCATAACTATGCATTCCTCCTCCACCAGCTTGAGCATTTAAAAATGTTACCAAATCTTGGCCTCCAAATACTCCACTTAATATCAGATCAGCATTTTTAGGATCATTAATAAGAGCTATTGCTACTTCTTCACTTGGACCAGTAGCTCGCCCATGCTTCACTAATGTTTCAATGAAAGCAACTCCGGCGTTCACTCGTGCTATCAATAAACCCGGATCTGCTCTATCAGCACCTTCAACATTTACTGCAACCATTCTATCGCGATCCAAAGACGCTAGTAATCCACGTCCGCTACTTAAACCACCTGCTAAACTAGCATATTGAGTTTCTGTGAAAGACTCAATTATACGCTTCTGTTCAGTATTATTACGATCAATTATGCCTGCGGCAGCTTTTGAAAACCCTCCAGCATTAAAACTCCAACTGCTTTTTGCAGGAGTCGTTACTTTTCCTTTATCGTCCGTTACTGCAGGTGTAGTAGTTTTTTGTATTGCAGCAGTTGCTGAAGTTATAATTGAATCAAGTAAGGCTGGAGTAAGAGAATATAGACTCTTATCTAGTTCTGTAGCTACAGCTTTTTCTAAAGCTTTAAGTATTTTAGAGTCGCAACCTGGATGATTCTTTAGTACTTCTTTCATCACAATTGTTGTAGCTTGTTTTAATGTAGTACCATATTCAGTAACACTTGCCATACCATCAGCACTACGAGTGGCAACTATATCTCTACAAAGAGTAGTTAAAGATGTTGCGCTATGTACTGGCTCACCTTTTGCACGCACAACATTTCCAGCTTGATCTCTATCAGGCTCGGTAGAAGTTTGTGCAGATTTAGCGGTAATCACACCATCTTTATCCCTTTCACGTAAAGCAAGTTTAGCTAAACCTGGTTGTAATGCTTCAACTAATGTATCTATAGGAAGGGTTCTACCTTCTACACGAGCTCTCTCAAGAGCATTAGCAATTTGTTCAGCTAAAGCTTTGCGGACATCATCACTAACTGCAATTTTTCTATATTTTTTACCATCTTTTTCTACTTCTGAACCTGGTTCCCAGCCATTAAATTGATTTATTGCTTGAGCCAGTATTTTATTTGCGTCACGATGCATGGTATAATTTTTTGCCGGACGCTTACCAGTTTTAGCTGTAGTGAGGGCTCCAGCTAACATTGCATCAAACCCTTTAGTATCATCTTTACCAAATCTACCAGAAAAGAGTTTTTTGAAATAAGCATAAGCCTGACTTGCTTTTCTTTCAAAGAACTCGGCATAAGTTTTAGCTCTGATACCCTTTGTATCAAAATGCGCAAATTTGAGAGTTTTATTCGCATTTCCACGTTCAACAATTTCCTCACGTAAGGCTTTCATTGCAGCGGTTAAATCTAATGAAGGATCATTGGTCAATTCTGCAGCTAATTTTTCAATTAAATATTTACGTACATTCGACTGTAAGTTAAATTTTCTAAAATCAGCACGCAAACCATCTACATATTTTCCATCTACGTCAACACCAATGAGAACTTTATCAACAGCTTCCATAGCCTTTGCATAATTTTCTTTTTTAGCAAGCATAGCTTTTTCTATCTGTTGTTTACGCTCAATAGCGTGAGCCACGCTAGCTGGATCATGTGGATTAAATGCAGCAAATTCTGTAGCTACTTTTTCTGCAATTACACCTGGTAATGAAGTTAAACTTTTTTCCCAACCATGTTGATCTAAACCTGCAGTATGTTCAAGTAAAGCTCCTTGGATTAATACTTGCATATAATCCCTTCCAACAGGATCAGCAAGTTTAGCAGTAAAGCTATTAAGAGCGATTTTACCTCGAACACCGTCTACTAATTCTTTATCAGTAGCAATTTGGTTTAATAAAGCTCTATTTAAAGCGAGCTCTATGCTATGCTGAAGAGTTTTACTTACTTTATACTCTACCTTAGCAGCAGCTCTACTTACGTTTCTTTCAGCTAAATGCGGAGTAGCAATAGAAATATTTGGAGTCATTGCTTCGGTAAAAACTCTGACAGCAGCATCTAAAGCTGGGGCTGCTACAGCTTCTACCGTTCTTTCAGCAATTGCACGGCCATAGACAAATTTATTTGCTGCTTTAGCAGTTGCAAATTCCCTACTGCATTCTGCAGGAGTCGGACTCTTACCTTGCGCAACGCTTGCTGCTATTGCAATCACTGCTGGATGCTGATCTAAGGTTCTAACTCGTATTGAAGCGCCTTTAGCTCCTGCATCTATATCAGCTTGGGTAGCCCAACGTCCATCATCAAAGGTAGAAGCTCTACCTTTTTTAATAAGACCAGCTTCAGCTTGTAAACTCTTAGCAACTACGGTAATTTGTTCCTGAGTTGGACTCTCTATTCCTTGAGCTTTTAAAGCACGTTCAGCTACTGCTATAGATAACAACTCAAAACGGTTACTATCAAATGCGCGATAGCTTGCAGGATTGAGGCGTACACCAGCTCCAACATCCCAAGCTGGAGTGATACTATACCCTAATGCTGATTGGCAAAATTGACGAAAAGCGCTAATTGCACTTACATCGGCTGTAGCATCAAAAGATCTCCTTAAAAATAATCTTGCTCCTTTAATAGCAGCTTTAGCAGCTGGAACTGTTAGGTCATCACGATAATCACCATCCGCGGCGAGTGAATCCCATAATGCGTTAGCCATAATTTTTTTAGCATCAAATATAATTTCTTGAGCAGTTTTAGCTGAGACATCTAAATCAACTGAAGCTTTGCCAGTAATAGCCGCTACACTCGCTGGACTCCAATTTGCTGCTTGAGCTTTAATTTCCTCTCTTACCTCAGGTGCATCTGCCAAAGTAGTTAGGCCTGCATCTCGCAATGCTTTTGTTATTTGTTTAACAGCTACATCCCTACCTACTGAAAGAGCACCTCCAGCAACTTTTAGCGTTTTTACTAAAGCTTCTACTTCTTGTTGCAATGCCATGATATCCTCGTTTATTTGAATTAAAAATCGATGCTTTATCGCATCTATTTGACTATAATCGTGACATAAAAAGATTAACAAATTGTTAAAATTAATAGGATTTTTTATTAGGGCAATATTTTTAGAATGCTGAAACTTTTATACAATGGGGGTTTGAGCAAAGTATGGATTGCTTCGTCGCGTAAGAACGCTCCTCGCAATGACGAAATAGGACGGAGCGCTCCTAACAATTACGAGAAGGAGATAGAGTTCTTGCAAGGACTATGGGCATCCTAGCTGGCTAACACCTCTTTTACTTTACTTGCTAATTGTTTTAGAGTAAATGGCTTAGAGAGAAAATGGAATGATCCATCTACTCCATAAGTTTTAGAGAAAGCCTCTTCAGCATAACCAGACATAAAGATTACCTTAATCTTAGGATATTGTTTCTTAACATCCGCAATAAAGGATGGTCCATTCATTCCTGGCATAATTACGTCAGTGATAATTAATGCTACATCTTTACCTTGTTTTTGCATGATTACCAAAGCTTCTTCTCCTGATTCCGCTTCAATTACCTTATATCCCTTATTAGTCAGAGCAGCAGTACTAAACATTCTTACCGGCGCTTCGTCTTCTACCAATAAAATAGTACTATCACCTGTTAGATCAGGTTGAGTAATCTTAGACTCATTATCTAAATCATTAATAGATTTAGCTTGAGTTGAGTCTTTATCATTCGCTGCTTTTAGATAAATAGAAAATCTTGTGCCTTTACCTTCGCAGGATTTAACGTATAAATATCCTCCGGTTTGTTTGACAATACCATAAACAGTGGATAAACCTAAACCTGTACCGGCACCAATTTCTTTGGTAGAGAAAAAAGGTTCGAAGATTTTGCCCATAATTTCTTTAGGGATACCAGAACCAGTATCAACCACTTCAATTAAAACATATTTACCAGGCACGATAACTTCATTAGCAACTGGAGAAAGCAACTCTTTATCTAAAGACTCAGGATCTTTAATCACTACATTAGAAGTATTAATCGTCAGAACCCCTTTATTAGAACCAATAGCATCTCTAGCATTCACCGCTAAATTCATAATTACTTGCTCTAATTGGCCATGGTCAACCTTTACTAATTTTAAGTCTTTCCCGTGGTTCATTTTTAAAGTAATGTTTTCACCAATTAATCTTCGAATTAAATTAGCAACCTCTTCAAGAATAGTGGTAATATCCAATATTTCTGGCTGCAGCACTTGTTTACGGGATATAGCTAGTAACTGCCTAACCAAATTTGCTGCACGGTTAGCATTTTGTTTAATTTGCATAATGTCAGCAAAAGAAGGATCTCCTGCTGGGTGACGAATTAATAATAAATCACAAAAACCTAGCATTGCAGTCAAAAGATTGTTGAAATCATGAGCTATACCACCGGCTAACTGACCAATAGCTTGCATTTTCTGCGAATGAATAAAATTCATTTCCATATTTTTATAGGAGGTGATATCCACTATATGACAGGAATACTTACCTTCTTGATAACAACTTATATATAAAAGACCTGTTATTTCTTTATCAGCTAATTTTATTTCAAAAGAACTAGTTTTATTAGCTTGCGTAACTGTTTCTATATAATTAATTAAATTATTTTTGCTAACCTCATCCAGGTAATCGTTTAGAGTTTTTAATGAAACATTTGGTTCTAAGTTAAAAAGCTTATAGAAAGCACTATTAGGATTAGAAATATTGGTTTTTTTGTCTATAGTGAAAGCTGCAATCGGATTATACTCTGATAGAGATTGATTATTATTAATCTCATTATCTAAAAGCATAAAAGCTTGCTCTTGATTATCTTCGTAAATTTTTACCTGAATAAAATTCTTGATCCTATTTTGTTGATAAGACAATGAAACAGTTTCTGGATCAGATGTTGATCTAATAGAGAGATCAGCAAGCATATTTTCGCCTTTTTCTCCTAATATATTTAATAAGTGCTTCATTAACTTCTAAAATCATTCCTTTTTTATCACTTACGTAAGATGGAATTTTTAATAATTTGGTTATGTTACTTAAAGAACTTTTTGCTGGCAAATTTTCGTCTTGATGAGGCATAGAAGTTATTAATATACATTCCTTTAAATTAGAATTTGGATTAACCATATCTTTCAGTTTATATAACTTTATCCTTTTATTTTCATGAACAAACTCTAAAGGAAAATCTTTGGCAAAAAGATCAGGAAATAAGTGAATTAAGTGATTATTGCAAAAATCGATTATAGCATTATTATTAGTAATAAGTATTTTGCCTTTATCATCAGCAATCATATATTCAGTTGCGGTAGAAACAAGGTTTTTAGACCATAACCCAGGCAAAAAATCCTGCAAGTTTTTATATAATTTATATCCTCTAAATGCTAATATAACAAAACTAATCGTCACAGCAAGTAAAGCAGCAAAAATAACATAATTTCTATTTAGCCCCAGGAGCAACATCTCATCAATCAATAATAGTAATGCAGTTACTCCAACTATAATTAGCATAGTTATTGTTAAAAGATAATGACGCTTCTTACGAGTAAAGTTCTGAATCATGAGTTATATTCTTCTTTTTTATTTTTAATTATACTTTTCAAGATATCTTCTAAATGAGATTTATTAGTTGAAACATTAGTTAAAGCTATATTTTTGGTAAGTATATAGCGTATAAACTCGTCTAAATTTTTAGAATCACTATATTTAATAGTAAGCTTTTTACTACTGATTTCTGCTCCATGCTTCTGCAAAAATTTATCACTTTTAAGAGCATCTATGGGTTGATCAAATTCAACAGTCAAGGTTGTACCGCTACATAAACTAAGGATTTTATTTTTAACATCGTTAAAAACTATTGTTCCATGATTAATTATCGCAATATGGCTGCATAATTTTTCAGCTTCTTCAATATAATGAGTAGTTAAAATGATTGTAGTGCCAGCTTTATTTAATTTTATAATATAGTTCCATAACTGTTCTCGCAACTCAATATCTACCCCAGCAGTAGGTTCATCCAGGATTAAAATTTTCGGTTGGTGCACTAAAGCTTTAGCTATAAGTAATCTTCTTTTCATACCGCCAGATAAAGAACGTGATGGCACATCTGCTTTATTAGTCAAACTCAATGCAGCCATGATTTCTTCAGTTCTTCTTTGATTTTTTGGGATGCCAAAATACCCACTATAGAAATCTATTGCCTGACGTACTGTAAAAAATGGATCAAAAACTATTTCTTGAGGGACCACACCTAAAGATAGCTTAGCTTGGATAGGATCCTTATCCAAATCATAACCATTAACTATACATTGGCCAGATGTTTTATTAGTTATGCCTGCTAAAATATTGATGATGGTTGATTTTCCTGCCCCATTTGGCCCAAGTAAACCAAAAAAAGATCCTTGAGGAATTTCTAAATTAACGTGATTTAAAGCAACAAGAGGGCTGCTCGTCTGTGGATTGAAATATTCCTTATATAATTTTTTAATGCTAATTATATTAGGAGCCATAATTTATTCTACTTATGCAATTAACTGATGTTTTTTTAACAGCCCTATTAGTTCCCCAGCCGCATACATTTCTTTTACAATGTCACAACCACCGATAAACTCGCCTTTAATATATAATTGAGGAATAGTTGGCCAATCACTATATATTTTTATTCCTTCTCTTAAATCATTATCAAGTAATACATTACGATCCGCATATTCCACTCCTAACCTATCAAGAATTGCACATACCGTAGCAGAAAATCCGCACATAGGAGTTTGTTTATTCCCTTTCATAAATAATATTATATCATTATTTTCAATGTCATTCTTGATTTGAACTAAAATTTGATCACTCATTAAAAACTTCCTTTTTATTCTGTGGCTAAGGTTTTAATTGATAGCGCATGCAGGTCCCCGCCTAAATACCCGTGCAATGCTCGATTTACCATACGATGTTGTTCAATTTTAGATTTACCATTAAATATAGCTGATTTTATAGTAACTTCATAATGATTATTATCGCCAACTAAATCTTTTAATATTATTTCAGCTTGTGGAAAAGCTTTACTTATTAATGATTCAATCTCGCTAGCTACCATTGGCATATTTATATTATCCTCAACATATTTACAATTTATCTAAAGCAATCTAGAGTAATATTAAGCAGCATTGTACAGTATATAATAATGAACCTCAATATCTTTAATAATACTAAACTTTCTATAGGTATACTTGGTGGATCCTTTAATCCTCCTCATTTTGGCCATCTAGAAATTAGTAAGCATTTGATAAAAAAATTAAAACTAGATTATATTTGGTGGTTAGTTACTCCGCAAAATCCTTTAAAAAATAACCAAGATCTAATGTCCTTCGACCAAAGAATGAGTGCTTGCCAAGAACTTACTAAGTTTAATAATAGAATTATCATCTCAGATTTAGAAAATGAACTACATAATTCTAAAACATATAATACTATAAGTTATATACTGAATCATTTTCCAGGTAATAATTTTACTTTTATTATCGGAGCCGATAATTTAGCTCAATTTTCCTATTGGTATCGCTGGCAAGATATTTGGCAGAAAATTAAAATTGCTGTTTACAATCGCCAGAATTATAAGTATAAAGCCTTGCATTCAAAGGCAGCAATAAAATTTGCTAAATTTAGAATTACTCCTTATGATAACTTCAAAGAGAAATCCCCACCTGCATGGTGCATGATTAATGATAAACTAATAAATATTTCATCAACTCAATTAAGACAGACGCTTTTACATGACAAAAAAAACTAAAACTATAAGTGAAGCCTTTGCTATTCTGGTCGAAAAACAATTACATGACAGTAAAGCAGAAAATATTATAAAAATTGATTTAGTGGGTAAAAGTTCTATTTGTGACTATATGTATATGGCCACTGGAACTTCAAACCGCCATGTTAAATCTATTGCAGATAATTTAGAACAAGCTTTCCAAGAAGCAGGTGCAGCAAATATTGCAATTGAAGGCACGGAAAATTGTCAATGGGTTTTAATTGACGCTGGAGATGTGATTGTGCATGTTTTTCAACCAGAAGCGCGTGAAACATTTAAACTTGAAGAAATTTGGCAAAAGAAAAAGCATTAATGAACATCTTAATAACAACGATTGGTAAAATAAGCCGCCAAGAACCAGAACAGCAAATTATTAATGAATACCGTAAACGTTTTCAATGGAAATTAGAGATAGTAGAATTATCAGATAAAAAATCTGGCACTAATCGAAAACAGCAAGAATCGCAACTACTATTACAATCAATACCAAAAAATTACTTTTTAATTACTTTAGATGAAACAGGGAAAAATCTTACTTCTGAAGAATTTGCTAAATATATAGGAAATTTACAAAATAATGGGCAAGCTAATATTGCCTTTGCTATAGGCGGTGCTTATGGCCATGATCCTATATTATTAAATAAAGCTAATTATGTACTAGCTCTAGGTAAGATGACCATGTCTCATAAATTAGCGAGAGTTATGTTACTCGAACAATTATATCGAGCCCAAACTATTATCTCAGGGCACCCATATCATAAGTAAACAAAATAAACTTATAAAATTTTTATTTATTACTCTTGCAATAGAAAAAAACGATACCTATATCTAATTGCAACAGATAATTCTTAACAAATAGGAGAAATTTAATGAGTAAAGTTATAGGTATAGACCTTGGTACAACAAATTCTTGCGTTGCAGTTATGGATGGCAAAAATCCTCGCGTTATTGAAAACGCTGAAGGTAAAAGAACTACACCTTCTATGGTTGCATTTACTGAAACTGGTGAAATGTTAGTTGGAGAAGCTGCAAAAAGACAAGCTGTAACTAATCCAAAAAATACAATATTTGCTATTAAAAGATTGATTGGTAGGGCATATGACGATCCAACAACTCAAAAGGATAAGAAATTAGTTCCTTATAATATTATTAAACATTCAAATGGTGATGCATGGGTTGACATTAATAGTAAAAAATATTCCCCAAGCCAAATTAGTGCATTCATTTTACAAAAAATGAAAGAAACAGCTGAAAATTTCCTAGGTGAAACAGTAACTAAAGCTGTAATCACAGTACCGGCTTATTTTAATGACTCACAAAGACAAGCTACTAAAGATGCTGGTAAAATTGCTGGGTTAGAGGTTTTACGTATCATTAACGAACCTACAGCTGCTGCTTTAGCATATGGTTTGGATAAAACTACAGCTAAAACTATCGCGGTATATGATTTAGGTGGTGGTACTTTTGACGTTTCTATATTAGAAATTGGTGATGGCGTGTTTGAAGTTAAATCCACTAATGGTGATACTTTCTTAGGCGGTGAAGATTTTGACTTTAGATTAATAGAACATATTACTAGTGAGTTTAAAAAAGAAAGCGGTATTGATCTTTCTAAAGATCCATTAGCTTTACAACGTTTAAAAGAAGCTGCTGAAAAAGCAAAAATTGAACTTTCCAGCTCTATGGAAACCGAAATCAACTTACCTTATATCACAGCTGATGCTAGCGGCCCAAAACATTTAAATCTTAAATTAACCAGAGCTAAATTTGAAAGTTTAGTAGAGGATTTAATTAATAAAACTATTGAGCCTTGCAAAAAAGCTCTCAAAGATGCTGGCCTAAAAGTTAGTGATATACAAGAAGTAGTTCTAGTTGGTGGTATGACCAGAGTACCAAAAATTATCCAACAAGTTAAAGAGTTCTTTGGTCGTGAGCCACATCGAGGAGTAAATCCAGACGAGGTAGTAGCACTTGGAGCAGCAATTCAAGGCGGTATATTGCAAGGCGATGTAAAAGATGTATTATTACTTGACGTTGCACCATTATCAATTGGTATTGAAACTCTAGGTGGGGTGTTTACTCGACTTATTGACCGTAATACCACTATTCCTACAAAGAAAAGCCAAGTGTTTTCTACAGCTGATGACAATCAAACTGCAGTGACAATTAGGGTATTCCAAGGTGAAAGAGATATGGCTGCTGATAATAAGTTACTTGGACAATTTAATCTTGAAAATATTCCACCTGCACCAAGAGGCATGCCACAAATAGAAGTGACTTTTGATATTGACGCAAATGGTATATTAAACGTATCTGCTAAGGATAAATCCAGTGGCAAAGAGCAGAAAATTACTATTCAGGCTTCTGGTGGCTTATCTAAAGATGATATTGAAAAAATGGTCAAAGATGCAGAATCCAATGCGGAAGCTGACAAGCAACGCAAGGAATTAGTTGAAGCACGCAACCATGCTGAAGGTTTAATTCATACTACTGAAAAAAGCTTAAATGAACATGGTAGCCAAATTGATGATAGTACCAAAAAAACCATTGAAGCAGATGTTGCTGCCTTAAAAGAAGCTCTAAAGAGTGAAAACAAAGCAGACATTGAAGCAAAAACTCAGGATTTGATGAAATCAGCAATGAAAATCGGTGAGTTCATGAATAAAAATGAGCAAGAAGCAGCAAAAAAAGGAGATGCTGAAGCATATTCTCCAGATGATAAATTCGTTGATGCTGAATATGAAGAAGTGAAAAAAGACGAAGATAAAGACAAATAAGTATAAAAATCTAAGCTCAGAAAAATCTACACCAAATCATTTTGGGTAGATTTTTCTGTATATTTAACGGGAAGAAATGAGCAAAAAAGATTATTATGAACTTTTAGGTGTGAACAAAGATGCAAGTGCAGACGAGCTAAAAAAGGCTTATCGTAAACTAGCGATGAAGTATCATCCTGATCGCAACCCAAATGATCCTAATGCTGCCAAAACTTTCCAAGAAATTAATGCCGCTTATGATGTTTTAAAAGATCCACAAAAAAAAGCTGCTTATGATCGTTTTGGTCATAGCGCCTTTGAACAAGGAGCTGGTTTTAGGCCAGGCGGTGGAGGAGGAAGTCACCCTGGGTTTGAAGGATTCGAATTCGGAGGAAATTTTTCTGATATCTTTAACGATTTTTTCGGTGATTTTGGTCAACAAAGAGGTCAAAGAGGGCATCATGCAATAAGAGGTGCCGATTTGCGTTATAATATGCAAATTACTCTTGAAGAAGCATTCCATGGTAAAACCGAAAAAATTACTTTTACGGCTGCCGCCAAATGCGATAGTTGCAATGGTACCGGCAGCTCCGACTCAGAAGTTTCTAAATGCTCTACTTGTAATGGCATAGGAAGAGTTCGAGCCCAGCAAGGATTTTTTACTATTGAAAGAACTTGTCATACTTGCGGGGGTGAAGGTAAGGTTATAAAAAATCCGTGTAAAAAATGTCATGGTTCTGGAAAAGTTCGCAAAGAACGTACCTTATCTGTACAAATCCCTGCGGGAGTTGAAGAAGGCACAAGAATAAGGTTAAGCGGCGAAGGTGAACCTGGTAGCCATGATGGACCTCCAGGAGACTTATATATTTTCATTTCAATAAAATCTAATGCTTTATTTAACCGTGAAAATAATGATCTAAATTGTACCATTCCGATAAAAATGGTAACAGCTGCAATTGGCGGTGAAATTGAAGTTCCAGTAATTGAAGGTACTAAAGTAAAATTATCTATTCCAGCTGGCACCCAGCCTAATGATAAATTTAGGCTTAAAGGTAAAGGCATGCCTAAAATGAGATCATCATCGCGCGGTGATTTATATGTTCATGTTCAAGTAGAGACTCCGGTTAAACTAACTAAAAAGCAAATTGAATTGCTTAAAGAATTTGATGGCCTATCTTCGAATAATTCAAATCCAAATTCTGATAGTTTCTTTAAAAAAGTAAAAGATTTATTCGATTAAATGCTTTAGCGCATTTCTCATTAACTAATTATTAATCTTCCTAGTTTATGATTTTCTTAAATCTATCAAGATTAACAATTAAATTAATGAGGACAAAATGCCAACTTCACCATCAATGCCTAGTAAAGAAGAACTTGTAAGAAGTTATAACTTTGTAATAGATGAAATTAATAAAGGATTTGCGGAAGCTAGAGCACATTGGTTATCAGAATCACCTGCATCAAAAGAATCTGAACATGTTACAGCACCTAAAACAGGAAGTGAAGAAGGAAAAAAATGGGAAAGTAATCACGAACTAGTTAGAAGAGAAAATGGTAAAGCACTAACGATTGTTTATGATGCAATAGAAGCTATTGTAAAGAAGGTAAACCCAGAATTTTCTATTGAACATCTTCCTAAAGATAAGCAAAAAATATTGGCAGACTTAATAATAAAAACTGTAAATCAATTAGGGAAAGAGCAAGAAAAATCCAAACAACCATTTGCAGAATTAAGTCAAAGAACTATTTCGACTGGCATTCAAGCATTTTTAGGTGATATAGCTAGATTTTTCCGTTCTATTACTGGCATGCAAAAACCTGCACAATTATTTGATGAAGCTGCTAAGTATGCAGTAAAAGAAGCAGGCAGAACTATTGCTCAATCTGCTAAGCTTGCGGCTCAAGCTAACGCTGGCAAATATCGTCCACCTGTGAAACCCCAAGATAAAGGCGCGCATAGAGACTAACAATATATTTTCCTCAAGATTATATAATAAAAAATAGGGAGTATTAAAATATTCCCTATTTTTTATTGCATATAATTTCTCTACCTCACATATTTCAATATAGAATTTAACTTTTGATTTTAGAGACCTTATATTTATCGCACTTATTTTTGCAAAAAAATTGATTTATTTTTATTTTGTTAACGAAGTATTAACACTTTTAGTGTAAATATCACTTAGGTTAATTTTAAGTTATGATTTTTAACTGTAGACTGAAAGTACTGCAAATAGCTGTATTAGAGGCATTTTAGAAATCATGATGAACTATAACTTAACAATAAACTTAACTACAAAATAATTTATTAAACTTGATAAGATATTAGGAATTGATATGTACTGTTTTTTAAATGATAAGGAAATAGCAGGTGAGATAAGATTATGGCGGGCATGCATTAAGCAACATGTGATTGATTTATTATCCCCGCCTAACAAAAAAACTTTTAACGAAGCTCGATTATTTTTATTTGGTAAAAATGAACTGTTGCCTTTTATTTGCGGTTTAATTGATTACGATCTTTTTGTACTAAGAAGAAATGTACTTAAATTATATAAACAACAAAAATCTTCTATCAGGAATAAAAAAATTCCAAAAATTAATGAGAAATTTATTACTAAACTTGCAAAAGATTTGCTATATGCATAATCTCATCTATATTTAGCTAAATGTAGATGAAATTATTTAATTAAAATGAATGATAACCTAATAATTCCAACTCATATTGCTATTGTCATGGATGGTAATGGTAGGTGGGCAAAGGCTAGAAACTTATCACGTATAGCTGGCCATAAGGCAGGTATCGATGTAGCCCGTGCAATTGTTACAGCTTGCAACAAACTTGAGCTTAAATATCTTACCCTTTATGCCTTTTCTTCTGAAAATTGGCAAAGACCGCAAGAAGAAGTAAATAATCTAATGATGTTACTGCGCTATTATTTAAAAAATGAGGCGCAATCATTACATAAAAATAATATTAAAGTTCAAGTTATTGGCAATTTAAGCAAGCTAGATAACGACTTGCAAGAGCTTATAAATGATCTAATGAACCTAACTAAAAATAATTCTGGTATGCATTTAATACTGGCTTTAAGTTACGGTAGTCGCGAAGAAATTACTGAAGCGGCCAGAAGAATAGCTCAAGATTACAAGGATGAAAAAATTTCTTTGTCGGAAATAAATACTGAACAATTTAATAATTATTTGTATACTAAAGGCATTCCTGATCCTGATTTACTTATTAGGACCAGTGGAGAATTAAGAATAAGCAATTTTTTAATATGGCAGATGGCCTATACAGAGTTTTATTTTACTCATACCCTATGGCCAGATTTTAACAAAAAAGAACTAACTCATGCCATTAAAGAATTTAATAAAAGGGAAAGACGTTATGGGCAATAATAAATCCAATTTTTTTAATCGTAATTTTTTTATAAGAAGCCTTTCCACTATTGTATTAGCCCCAATTATATTACTAATTATTCATCTTGGAGGATTTATTTTCTATATGACGGTGGCTATCATGGCTATTTTGATGGCTTTCGAATGGAATGAAATGCTTAGATCCAAAACTATGAAACATAGTTTACTTTGGAAAATAATTGCAATATTTTATATAGCTATTCCCTGTTCTTCATTAATTTGGGTAATGACTCAGCACCATGGTAACAGAGTTATTGCTTGGCTTATATTAACCATATGGGTCACTGATATTATGGCTTATATAGTTGGTAGAAGTGTCGGAGGGCCTAAACTTTTACCCAAAATTAGCCCTAATAAAACCTGGTCTGGTCTAATTGGTGGCTGCGCTTCAGCAGCCGTATTTAGTTATTTTGCTGGCAAATATATTGGAACCCATCACCCTAAATTTCTGATATTGCTCACTATTAGCTTAGCTATTTATGCCCAAATAGGAGATCTAATCGAGTCCTGGATAAAGAGAATTTTTGAGATTAAAGATAGTGGCAATATTATTCCTGGTCATGGAGGAATTTTAGACCGTGTAGATGGTATTATTCTTACTGCCCCAAAGGTAGCATTAGTCTTATTTTTTGATCACTGGCACTTGTTTAAAGTATGAAAAAAATTTCCATCTTTGGCTCTACAGGCTCTATAGGAACCAACAGTTTAGATGTTATTCTCAAGTCTCCAAAAAATGACTTTAAGGTTTTGGCATTAACTGCCAATAATAATTATGAATTACTAGCTAAACAAGCCGTAACTACCAATGCCCAAATGGCTGTAATCTATAACGAAGCTCATTACAAACCGCTAAAGACATTATTACAGCACACTAAAATCGAGGTTACTACAGGCATTGAAGGCATGCTTGCCGCCTGTGATCTAAATAATGATTTAATAGTAGCAGGTATAGTTGGTTCTGCTGGCCTACGAACCACCTATCAATCAATAACAAAAGGAGCTGATGTTGCCCTTGCAAATAAAGAAAGCTTAGTATGTGCAGGCAAAATCATGACCGATGCAGCCAAAAAACATAACGTTAATCTGATCCCAACTGACTCTGAACATAATGCGATTTTTCAAGTTCTAGAACGGCGAAATCAAGATTCTATAGAAAAAATTATTTTAACAGCTTCTGGTGGGCCATTTCGTACCTTCAACCAAAAGCAACTAGAAAATGTTACGGTTAAACAAGCAGTTGCTCATCCAAAATGGAAAATGGGACCAAAAATTTCAGCAGATTGCGCTACTTTAATGAATAAAGGATTAGAAATAATCGAAGCCCATTATTTATTTGATATGCCAACTGATAAAATTGAGGTATTAATTCATCCCCAATCAATAATTCACAGTTTAGTTAGTTATAAAGACGGCTCTTCTCTAGCACAACTAGGTAATGCAGATATGAGAATCCCTATATCTTATGCATTATATTGGCCAAAACGTAGTAACAATGTTATAGCCGAACTGTTAGATCTAGCTAAAATTAGCACTCTTCAATTTGAACATCCTAACCATCAATTATTTCCAGCACTAAATTTATGTCGTAAAGCTTTAAGTGCCGGCAATGCGTATACTATAATGCTTAATGCAAGCAATGAAATTGCAATAGATAATTTTTTACAAAATAAAATTAGATTTATAGATATTGTTACAATTGTTGAACAAATGCTAGAACGTACTATTGATACTAATATCACCACTATTGAACAAGTAATTAATTTCGATCAAGAATGTCGTATTAAAACCCAAGAATTAATTAAACTTTTATAATATTGTTTTGACTGATAAAGATAATCATTATAATCTGCGCATAATTATCTGGGTGATCTTATGTTAGATTTTATTATCAATACTCTGCATTATGTTATTTCTTTTATTGTTATCATTTCGGTGATCGTGTTTGTCCACGAATTTGGCCATTATTTTGTTGCTAGAATCTGCGGAGTTCAAGTTACTGATTTTTCCATTGGTTTTGGTAAAACCTTAATATCAAAAACTGATAAACATGGAACAAAATGGAAAATTTGCGCTATTCCCATGGGAGGTTATGTTAAATTTTTAGGTGATAGTGATCCAGCTAGCACTGATATAAAATCTCAAAAAATATCTGAACATGAGAAGAAATTCATGTTTTATTTTAAACCTCTACCTATTAAAGCATTAATAGTTGCAGCTGGACCATTATTTAACTTTATTTTTAGTCTAATTATTTTAACCGGGTTCTTATATAGTAATGGAATTTTAAGCTCATCTACTGTCGTGAACAAAATTCAGCCTGATAGCCCTGCTCAAAAAGCAGGTCTATTACCCGGAGATCAAATTTTAGCAATTAATGATTCAACTACAGAAAGCTTTTTTGAAATTGAGCGTTTAGTTAGCATGCATCCCAATGTATCACTCAAATTTACTATAAAGCGTAATAATCAGAACCTTAATTTAAACATTACCCCTCAACCTTTTTCAATGAAAGGTTTTACCAATAAAGAGATAATAATCGGTAAAATTGGCGTACAAAGTATGGGGCTAGAGCATAAAAAGCTAAATTTATTAGAATCTAGTGTGCACGCTAGTAAAGAAATTATAAACATATGTAAAATGACTTTAAAAGCTATAGGCCAAATGTTTGTTGGTGATAGATCATATAAGGAAATTGAGGGACCAATAGGAATAGCAAAACTTGCTGGAGAATCTACAAAACGAGGATTTGAATTCACTTTATGGCTTATAGCGTTACTCTCAATAAATTTGGGATTTGTAAATTTACTACCTATACCTCTTCTAGATGGTGGACATTTACTTTTTTATGTAATAGAAACTATTGCTGGTAAGAAAATTTACTTATATATACAAAAAATTGCAATAATAATTGGATTTATTATATTAATAAGCCTAACACTATTAGCGATAATGAATGACATAACTAATATTAAACTTTTTTGAAGCTAGATTATGAAATTAAAATTGACCTTAATCTCTCTAATTATATTTACACTTTTCTCTTTTTTAGGTATCGCCTTAGAAGAGCAACAAGAACCTGTTCCTACTCAAACTACTACTAGTTCTAGCAAAATTAAAAATATAGTTATTGAAGGCAACGAGCGCACAGAAGATGCTACCATACTTTCTTATGTGTATTTTCATTTAGGTGGAGCATTCACTCAACAAAAATCTGAAGAATCCCTACGCTCCTTATATGGTACTGGATTATTCTCACAAGTGGATATTAATTATAAAAATCAAATAGTAACTATAAAAGTAGTAGAAAACCCTATAATCAGCAAAATTATTTTTGAAGGTAATGATGCTGTTAAAACTGAAACTCTAGCTTCAGAAATATCATTAAAACCAAGAATGGTTTTCTCTAAGGCAAAAGTACAAAATGATACTAATCGTATTATAGAGATTTATAGTAAAACTGGCCGTTTTGATGCAGTCGTAAAACCTCAAATCATGGAATTATCCCAAAATAGAGTTAATTTAGTTTTCGAAATTAAAGAAGGTAAGAAGGCTACAATTAATAAAATCTTCTTTATCGGCAACAAGCAGTTTTCTAGCCAAAAATTGCAATCTGTTATTATGTCTAAAGAATATAAATTTTACAATTTCTTTGCTAAAACTGAGCATTACGATCCTGATTTAGTTGAACATGATAAATTGTTATTAACAAGATTTTATAACTCTCAAGGTTTTGCTAACTTTAGAGTTATATCTGCTACTGCTGATATTGTCCCGGGAAAAAATGTATTTTATTTAACCTTCACAGTTGAAGAAGGAGATAAGTATAAATTTGGACATATGGACGTCGAAAGTAATATTCAAAAAGTAGATATTGAAGCTTTAAAGAAGGTTATTCAAACTAAAGAAGGAGAAACCTTTAACTCTACCTTAATTGAAGAAACCACCGAAAAGATGCTTAAAATATTAGCAAATCAAGGATATCCATTCGCTAATATCGATCCAATCTACACTGTTGATAACGTAAATAAAATAATCAATATCAAATATGTTATTGGTCAGGCTAGAAAAATATTTATTGGAAAAATTAATATTAAGGGCAACCTTAAGACTTATGATGAAGTAATTAGAAGGGAGTTTAAAATAGCTGAAGGAGATCCATATAATGAATTTTTAATTAATAGATCTGAGCAACAAATAACAAATCTCGATTTCTTTGAAAAGGTTTCTGTAAAACCTCAACGCACAAATCAATCTGATGTAGTTGATATCAATGTTGACGTTCAAGAAAAATCAACGGCATCATTAAAATTCTCAGTAGGTTATTCTACTACTGACGGTATATTCGGAATGATTGGCTTAACCGAAAAAAACTTCGTTGGTAGAGGCCAACAAGTTTCTGCAGGTATTATGAAATCTGCTACTACTCTAGGAGCGAATATTGGTATCCAAGAACCATATTTCATGGACCAAAATTTAAGCGCCGGTTTTGACTTATTTACTACTAGTACCAATAATCAAAAAGCTAAATGGGGTGCTCAATCTAATACTCTTGCTTATAACACCTCATCTTCTGGGGGATCTGTTAATTTCGGTTATAGTATAACAGAATATTTATACCATAATTTTGGCTACACCCTTGAACAAGATAAAATTAGTGGCGTACAAAGTAATGCTCCAATATATATTCAACAACAAGCCGGCACAAACTATGCCTCTATCCTTAATCAAGTATTTACTTACGATAGAACAGATAACCAAATTATACCGAAAAAAGGTTATATGTTAAAATTACATCAGAATTTAGCTGGGTTAGGTGGTAATTCTAAATATATAAAGCATGTTTTAGGCGCAAGCTATTACCATCCCGTATTTAAAGAATCGGTAATATTTAAACTCGGGGGTTCAGCTGGCTCCATCAATAACTTAGGAAAAGCTATTAGAATTAATGAGAATTTCTATCTAGGTGATGCAAGCTTTAGAGGATTTGAATATGGAGGTATTGGCCCAAGAGATAAAGCTACTCAAGATGCACTAGGTGGTACTTTATTCTATAAAGGCACTGCTGAAGTAACCTTCCCTCTTGGTTTGCCTGAAGAGTTTGATGTTTCCGGAGCTGTGTTCAGTGATTTCGGTAGCTTGTGGAATGTAGACTTACCGAAAAACTCTCCTTATCTCAAGAGTCAATTCTTCAACTCTAAAACTTTAAGAGTAACTGGCGGGGTGGGGTTCTTATGGATAACAAAAATGGGGCCATTAAGAATAGATTTTGCTAAAGCAATTAAGAAAGAGACTTATGATAAAACACAATTGATCCATTTTTCTTTCTCAACTAATTTTTAGATATTTAAGAAATGAAAAATAAAATTTTATTGTTTTTAGTTTTATTAATTTGCACAACAAAAATATCTTTTGCGAAAGGCATAAATGTTGCAATTATTGATATTGATCAGGTTATTAGTGATTCTTCCGTATATAAGTCTCTACAAAACTCCCTTCAAACGCAAAACTTAAAATATCAGCAAGAACTTTCTAGTTACGAGACAAAAATTATGGCCTTAGATAAGGAAATTAGTCAAAATCCTAATAATCTAAACCAGGAGCAGATTGATAAGCTTAAAGCAGAACTAAGTCAATTTGAAATTGAAGCACAAAAAATGATTCAAAAACGTCGGATAATTTTAGATAACGCTTTTTCTAAAGCTATGGAGCAAATTAAAACTTCATTATTCGATATTATTAAAAAGTTTGCTAAAGAAAAAAATATTCAATTGATCTTACCAAAATCACAAACTCTATATAATATTGATAGTATAGAGCTCACAGCAGAAACATTACGCTTATTAAACACCTCCATTCAATCTATTAACGTTAAATTTGAAGAATGAGTATGGTTACATTAAATAAAAGTTTTTTTCCTAAACAAGGTCCTTTCCCTTTAGAATCCTTAATTAAAGCCATCAATGCAAAAGTATATCTAAATGGTAAGCAATTAGATAATATTGAACCCGACGTTATTATTAATGATATTTCTACTCTGGAAAATGCTACAAAAAGTGATATCACTTTTTTCTCGAATTCCAAATATATTAATCAATATATTAAATCTAACGCTTTAGCCTGCATTACCTCAGATAAATTTTTGAACAAATGTCCTAAAGATTGTTTTACACTAATAAGTAATAATCCTTATGCAGATTTTGCAAGAATTACAGCATTATTTTATCCTCCACATAATTTAAAACCAGGCATTGCTAAAGAAGCTTGTATTCACCCAACTGCTTCTATAGGAGAGAATTGTGAAATTGGCCCAAATGTTGTTATTGATGCTAACGTCAAAATTGGAGAGAATTCCAAAATATATCCTGGTGCGTATATAGGTAATCAAGTCCAAATAGGTAAAAATTGTGTTATCCATCACGCTGTTACCTTAAGTAATTGTATTATTGGTAACAATACTATCATTCATGCCGGTGCAAAAATTGGTCAAGATGGTTTTGGCTATGCTTTTGATAACTTCCAACATATAAAGGTACCACAAATTGGTCGAGTCATTATAGGTAATGATGTAGAAATTGGAGCAAATTGTACTATTGATCGCGGAACAATTGCTGATACAATAATAGAAGATATGTGCAAAATTGATAACCTTGTTCAAATTGGACATAATGTAAAATTAGGCAAAGGTTGTATTATAGTATCGCAGGTTGGAATATCAGGCAGCACCCAATTAGGCCAATATGTAGTAGTAGGTGGCCAGGGCGGGTTAGCAGGACATTTAACTATAGGTAATGGTGTACAAATTGCTGCACAGTCTGGTGTAATTAATGATATACCTGATAGACAAATCGTTGGTGGCTATCCTGCAGTACCAATAAGGCAGTGGCATAAACAAACGATTGTCTTAAAAAAATTGACTCATAATAGAGAGGAAAATGATTAATATTGAACAAATAATGAGTAAGATACCACATAGGTACCCGTTTTTACTGATTGATAGAGTAATAGATGTTATTCCAGGAGAATCAGCATTAGGCATCAAAAATGTTACAATTAATGAACCACATTTTATTGGACATTTTCCAACTAAACCAGTTATGCCTGGAGTATTAATTATTGAAGCAATGGCCCAAACTTCAGCAGTATTAGTATGTGAAACTTTACAAGGCGAAACAGATAATAAATTAGTGTATTTTATGTCTATTGAAGAAGCAAAATTTCGTAAAATCGTTGCTCCAGGAGATCAACTATTTTTACATGTTAAAAAAGTAAGAAATCGCGCAAATGTATGGAAATTTTCAGCAGAGGCAAAGGTAGATAATGCTATAGTTGCTGAAGCTATTTTTTCCGCAATGATAGTAGACCAATGACATTAATTCACCCAACCGCAATTATTGAACCTAGTGTAAAACTTGGCAAAGATGTTAAAATCGGCCCTTACTGTGTAATCACTGGCAATGTGATACTTCATGATAATGTTGAACTAAAATCGCATGTAACTATTGCTAATAACACAATCATTGGCAGTAATACTGTAATCTTTCCTTTTGCTTCAATCGGACATGTCCCTCAAGATCTAAAATACCAAGGAGAAAACTCAGAATTAATTATTGGTAATAACAACGTTATTCGTGAATATGTAACTATTAATCCTGGCACCACAGGTGGTGGCATGAAAACCGTTATTGGTAATAATTGCTTATTAATGATCGCTTCACATGTAGCCCATGATTGCATACTTGGAAATAATATTATCTTAGCAAATAATGCTACATTAGGTGGGCATGTTACTATCGAAGATTTTGCAATTGTCGGAGGCATGTCTGCAGTACATCAATTTGTCAGAATAGGTGCACATGCGATGATCGGTGGCATGTCTGGAATTGATAGTGATGTAATGCCTTTCTCAATGGTAGTTGGTGAACGTTCTGGATTAATTGGTATTAATATAGTCGGACTTAAAAGAAGAGGTTTTGATAAAGATGAAATTAATGCATTACGTGATGCTTATAATATTTTGTTTTATAGTGATAGCATTAATAATTTTAGTTCATTGGTTAATCAAGTACAAGAAAAATACCCTAATTTAGAATCGATCAAAAAATTGGTTTTATTTTTAAAGGATGAAAAATCCCGTGGTATTTGCAAACCAAAAAATAGCGATGGCAATATCTAATTTAAAATCAGAAAAAATTGCACTAATAGCTGGTGATGGAAATTTACCCAAGCTAATCATTGATGAATTAAATAAACAAAAAATAGATTTTATTATTTTAATTCCAGGTAATAACCTCTATGAAAAAACTCTGGCTAATACTAAGTGTTTCCCTATAAAACCTGGAAAAGTTAAGCAGATTTTGAATATACTCAACCATGAAAAGGTTACCTCTATTATTTTTGCTGGTCATATTAAACGACCAGGATTACTATCATTAAATTTTGATAGCGTTGGTTTATCTTTACTTGCCAAAATTACCGCCTGCAAAATCCAAGGAGATAATTCAGTTTTATCTGTTATTTCTAAGTTTCTAGAAGAGCAAGGCTTTAAGGTGATAGCACCAAATATAATCTTACCCTCTTTACTTGCACCAACTGGTATACTAGGCAAAATTCAACCAGATGAAGATGATTTAAAAGATATAAAATTAGGCCAGAAAGTCTTATCTACACTTAGTGATATGGATATAGGGCAAGCTGTAATTGTCGAAAATAATTATGTATTAGGCATTGAAGCAGCAGAAGGCACAGATAATTTAATTATTAGATGTAAAGAACTAAAACGCGAAAACATGCGGAAAGGAGTTCTAATAAAAATGAAAAAAACTAATCAAGATGCTAGGCTAGACTTACCAACTATTGGACCTATCACTATTGAAAATGTATTTAAGTCTAACTTAAAAGGCATCGCAATTACGGCACAAAAAAGTATAATAATCAATTTAGCTGAAGTAGTTAGATTAGCCGATAAATATGGTATTTTCATTATAGGAATTTAGAGGTAAAATTATGAATTCATTAGTTAAATTTATTACAGACTTTGTCCCTATTTTAGCTTTTTTTATTACTTACAAACTTTACGGAATGATACCTGCTACTATTGCTTTATCAATTACTACTTTAATCGCCATAATTGTATATTATCTTTATCATAAAAAGTTGCCTAAAATGTTAATGATTTCTACATTAATAGTAATAATACTGGGTTCAATTACTATTTTCAGTGGCAATACCAGCTTTGTAAAAATGAAGCCTACTGCTGTTAGTTTAGTTTTTGCCGTAGTATTATTTTATGGAGCTTATTACCAGAAAGGTTATATGAAACATCTTTTTAACTCAGCAATTAATTTATCAGAAAAAAACTGGGCAATATTATCAAAACGCTTTGGTATATTATTTTTAATTATAGCTATATTGAATGAAATAATCTGGCGAACCATGCCTGAAGAAACATGGGTTAATTTTAAGGTATTTGGTATTTTAGTTATAACAATTGCATTTTTTATATCGCAAATACCTTTCTTGCAAAAAAATCAAATAAAGTAAGATGTTAAAAGATAAACTACTAATACTGTTTATAACAACGTTAATTGTTATATTTATGGTAGAGGTTAGTACTATTCTTTTAATTTCTATACCTAACTGGCAAATAAAAAAATTTAATCAACAAGCTAATAAAGTATCTAATTTCAGCTGGTTAGAGCCTTACGAAAATACTGAAATAAAACCAAACTATAAAATACTAATTTTAACTAGCCATGGAATCGGGGAATCTACATTAGGATTTAATTTAGGTCAAGCTGCTAAAAATCTTGGTTGGAGCGTACTAACATTAGACTACACTAAAGGCCATGAAATTGAAATTGAGGAATTTAAACCAGATTTTGCTATAGTTTTAGGTATTCATCTACAATGGTCTAAAATCGAACCAACCGCCTATAAAAAATATATGCTTTTAGATACATTCACCAATATAATTAATTATATTAAATATGAATATTTTAGCTCCTCATTTAAAATTCAACCTAAATATAAGAAACTGTTTCTTAATAGTGATGGCTTCTTATGTACAACCAAAGAAATAGAATTATTTAAAAATGCTGCTAAGCATAACAACAAAGCTTTTCACGCAATTCCATTTTTTACATATGCACCAAAAACCTCATACAAATACAATGAGCCTAATAAGATCATTACTATAGGTAATAATTGGGACCCCCTCAGAAATGGTAAACGTTACCGTCAACTTTTTCAAATGCTAAGCAAAGATAATATGATTGCAGTATACGGTCCAGAAAGAGCCTGGGATTATATAAAAGAATCATGGGGTGGGTTTATTCCTCATGAAGATATAATTAAATCTATTCAGAAAAATGGAATTGCGTTGGTGTTACATAGTGAACATCATTTTAACAATAACCTTCTTACAAATAGGATCATGGAAGCTATATCCGCAAGCGCTATAGTTATCTCTGATCGCAATCCAGCTGTAATTGAAAATTTTGGCGATAATATTTTATATATTGACCATACAGCAAGTGCTGAAGAAATATATTCGCAAATTAAAAAACATTATGAATGGATAAAATCTCATCCAAAGGAAGTTAGCGCTATGACTAAGAGAAATCATGAAATATTTCTAGAGAAATTTACTGCAGAAAATGGACTTATTAATGTCGCTAAAATGCACGAATATATTCTTCAAAAAGAAAAATCGACTAAATAATTAAAAAAACATTTACTAGGCATAAATTAGCTTTTATTCTTAAGATTAATTTATTTTTGATTATGGAGAAAACTATGCAATGCAACTATAAAGAGTGTTTTTGTAATTGTTGTGAAAAAACAGCCAATTTTTTAACTAAAATAGCGCCAGTGGTTAACTTGCTAGTTAGGTTATATATGGCAAATATAATATTTGTTTTTGGATTAGAAAAATTGCAAAACTGGGATGCAACATTATTTTTATTTGAAAATGAATATCAAATTCCAATATTACCATACTCCCTTGGAGCAATACTTGCCATTGCTATCCAAACCATTTGCCCAATAATGTTAGTTGTAGGATATGGAGCACGATTTGCAGCTTTAATTTTATTTGTTGTAACTTTACTATCAAATTTCTTCTATCAACAATATATCGAAAATTATTATTGGATGCTG